>JAMONQ010000155.1 GCA_027065635.1 Campylobacterales bacterium
GACTTGACGAATGCCTTCAAGACCGTTTACGGCGACCTTTTCAAAGGTGCGCTGATAAGATGCGACTTTTTCGTAAAAGATGGCAGGATACTGCTCAACGAAATAAATCCGATTCCCGGATCGATGGCTAACTATCTGTTTGACGACTTCGAATCGACCCTGGAAAGTCTCGCCGCATCTCTACCCAAAAAGCGTATCATCAGGCCAGATTATACATATATCGACCGTGTACATTCAGCCAAGGGGCCAAAAACCGGGAGTGGTCGTTGAAACACTTTTTAAAAACCTACCTTCCTTACTACAAGGGTTACGGCTGGCTGATTGCGGCGGCGGTAGTGGGGATGATCCTCGCATCCGGTGCGACTGCCGCGATAGCATATATCGTAAAACCTCTTATGGACAAGATCTTCGTCGAACACGATGTACAGATGCTCTACATCGTTCCGGCATTCATCGTGCTGGCTTTCGTGGCGAAGGGAGTGGGTACCTTCATGCAGAGCTATGCGCTCAGCTATATAGGTATGGATATCATAAGAAAGCTTCGCAACAGGATGCTTTCTCACATGATAAACCTCGATATGGATTTTCACTTTCGCTACCATAGCGGAGAGTTGATCAGCAGAATCAGCAACGACATTCTGCGTATACAAAACGCGATCTCATCCGAGATGGCGATATTTTTGAGGGAAATATTGACCGTCCTGGCGCTTCTTGGAGTAGTGATCTACCAAAGTCCCAAGCTCGCACTCTACTCTCTTATAATAATTCCGCTGGCCATATATCCTGTCGAAGTGATCTCAAGAAAGATAAAAAAGCTCTCCCACACCGCACAGGAGCAAAACTCCGATCTCATCTCCTCTCTTTCGGAGATATTCGCCAACTACGAAATGATAAAGTCCTACAATGCACAGAGCTACGAGCTCGGCCGCTTCAAAGAGCACAACCGCCGCTTTTTCGAAACGAATATCAAGACCGTCAAGGTACAGCAGATGCTCGTGCCCATACTGGAGCTGGTGGCAGCGGTAGCTATCACCGCAGTCATCATCATCGGCGGACGCGAAGTGCTGATCGAAAAGACGATGACTACAGGTGAATTTTTCTCCTTTCTTACGGCACTCTCTCTTCTTATCGATCCTCTGCGCCGTATATCCGGAGCATACAACAGATTCCAGGACGCCATAGCGGCGAACGAGAGAATAGAACAGATACTCAACTACAAGCCTATGATAGTCAGCGGTACCAGGAGACTCGAGAGAGTTGAATCGATCGCGTTTGAAAAGGTGACTCTCCGCTACGGCGACACGATAGCTCTCAAGGAGATATCGTTTACGGCGCGAAAAGGGGAGGTGATAGGACTGGTCGGCGACAGCGGCGGCGGGAAAAGCTCCATGGTAAATCTGATACTCCGTTTCTACGACCCGGCCGAAGGAGTCGTGAAGATCAACGGAATCGACTCGAAAGAGATAGATGTCGCATCGCTTAGAGATCGTATCGCCATAGTCACGCAACGCATCTATATCAGCAACGATACGATCAGCGCAAACATTGCATACGGAGTGAAAGATCCCGACCCGCAGAAGGTGATAGAGGCACTGAAAAAAGCGAACCTGTGGGAATACGTCAAGACTCTGCCGCAGGGGATCGATACAGTGTTGAGCGAAGGCGGAACCAATCTCTCCGGAGGGCAGCGCCAACGTATAGCGATCGCTCGCGCGCTCTACAAAGAGCCGGATATCCTCATACTCGACGAAGCCACAAGCGCTCTCGACAACAAAAGTGAAGCTGCGATAATAGAGACTATATACAGGCTCAAAAAGGATCTTGTCGTATTCATGATCGCCCACCGTCTCACTACGATAGAGAGGGCGGACAAGATCCTGGTTTTCGAACACGGTAAAATCGTATGCAGCGGTACAAAGTCAGAGCTTACGGCCGAGTGCGAAACATTCAGAAAACTTTACCACATGGGAGAGATATGAGCAAAGAGCCTGTAAGGTACGATACACTATGGCAGAAGATCAAAGCCTGGTTTACCGCGATGATCACGGAACACAACTTCACGAATATCTTCCGGCTGAACCTACATAAAGTAAGCGACAAGATGTACCGCTCCAGCCAGCCGACTCCGTGGCAGCTCAAAAAGATCGTGAGGGAAAAGGGAATAAAAACGGTCATCAACCTGCGCGGTACACAGCCGCACAGTCCGGTCTACATGCTTGAAAAGAGAGCCTGCGAAGAGGCCGGGGTAAAGATGATAGATGTGGAGATCTACTCCAGGGATCTACCTGACAGAAACCGCCTCGAGAGTATGGCAAAAGCCTTTGAAGAGGCCGAGTATCCGGTGTTGATGCACTGCAAAGCCGGTGCCGACAGAACAGGCCTCGCCGCAACGCTGTACCTGCACTGGAAAGAGAACGTTCCAATAGAAAAGACCGATCAGCTGAAGTTTTGGCCGTATGGACATATAAAAGGGTCGGACGCCGGAATTATAGACTTCTACTTCGAGGAGTTTTTGAAGTACAAAGAGAAAAATCCCGACGCAGACCTTTTCGAATGGACAGAGAGTCTGCCGCGTGAAGATATGAAAAAGCGCTTCAAAGAGGAAAAGGAGAACATACTATCCTACTTTTTGAACAGCGTTATGTTAAGAAGAGAGTGATATGGCTATAAAAGAGGTCGATTACAACGGTCACACTTTCAGACTCTCATACGAGATTCTCCATCCGCAAAAAGAGAGAAGCATTCTCTTTCTACACGGCTGGGGCAGCAACAAAGAGCTGATGAAACAGGCGTTTGCCGCTGGAGTTACAGACTTCGAGCATATCTACCTCGATATGCCCGGATTTGGAAAGAGCAGCAACGATACAATCCTCACAACACACGACTACGCAGCTATAGTGGATGAATTTTTAGGAGTACTCGATAGGCGGCCTGTTGCAGTTGTAGGCCACTCGTTCGGAGGCAAGGTGGCCACTCTGCTGCAGCCTGAGCGTCTGATACTCCTCTCGAGTGCAGGTATACCGATGCCAAAACCTCTCAAAGTCCGTGCCAAAATCGCACTTTTCAAACTCCTCAAACCATTCGGAGGGGATGAGTTAAGAAGATTCTTCGTCTCGGCCGATGCCGCAGGTATGGACAGCAACATGTATGAAACCTTCAAAAATGTCGTGGATGAAAACTTCAGAAGCTGCTTCGCTTCATACCGAAACCCGACACTGATATGCTGGGGAAGCGATGACAAAGCGACGCCGCTCGCCGCGGGCAGGGAGATAGAAAAGATGATGCCGGATGCCTCTTTGCATATATTTGAAGGCGACCACTACTTTTTTCTGAAGCGCAAAAATGAAGTTTTAAGGCGAATGGAGGATTTTCTTGAAACGGTATAGATGTATAGTAAAAGGAAAAGTTCAGGGAGTCTGGTACAGAAAGCATGTAGCGAATGCCGCCGCGGCCGCCGGATTCAGGGGCTACATAAGAAATCTTCCGGACGGTACGGTCTCTGCCGTGGTAGATACGCCAGAAGAGTCTTTATGCGAGTTCAAGGAGATATTGATGAAAGGATCACCCTTGTCGAAAGTCGAGTCTGTAGAGTGTGAAGAGATACCTCTTGAAGCTCCGTTTCACGAGTTTGGGATAATACGATGATCTGGTTCGAGCTCTTCTCCCATATACTTCTTGTCGCGGCTCTTGGATGGTACCTGGCTACAAACCTGCAGTGGTATAGCTACAAAATAGATCGTGTGATCCTTCACCACACCAAATATCACTGGCATCTGATCTATTTTCTGATACCGCTGTTTGCATACTATTTTACAGGTATCTACTTCTGGATATACTTCTACTTCGCCTACCTGCCGACACTCTGGCTTTGGCACAAAAAGCTCGATAAAAAGCTGGTGTTGACCGGGCGCATCAAGCGGTTTTTCGGACTTCTGGCGGCGTTGACACTTTTTCAGGATCTCCTTTTGCTTGCAAGAGGAAGTGAAAACTTCGGCGTAATACTGCCTCTTGCCGTAGCCGTGCTCGGATCGATGGCGATAGAAAAGGTTCTGATCCACGGATACAGGCTTCAGGCGAAGAAGAAACTCGAGAGTATGCCGGATCTCATAGTTGTCGGAGTTACGGCCAGCTACGGTAAAACGAGCATCAAAAACTTCATCGCTCAGATAGCGGGACATGAAAAGAGAGTATACGCCACCCCAAGAAGCGTAAACACTCTCGGCGGAGTGATGAAGGATATCAACGAATCGCTCCCCGAAGATACACAAGTCTATATCGTGGAGATGGGAGCGAGAGGTCCTGGAGACATTGCGCAGATCACCGAATTTGTAGAGCCTCACTATGCGGTGGTAGGAGTGATCGGACCGCAACATATAGAATATTTCAAGAGTCTGGAGCGTATCAGGGATACGAAGATGGAGATCATATCCAGCAAAAGACTCTTGCATGCATGGGTACACACTTCGGCCAATGTCAAGCCAAATGAAAAAGTGACACTTTTCGGAAACGAGATAGAGAGTGTGGATGCGAATCTGGAGGGGGTGAAATTCACTCTGAATCTGCCGCAAAAAAGGGTAGAGGTCTCTATTCCCGTTCTGGGTGCTTTCAACGCTGTAAACGTCACAGCGGCTCTGCACCTGGCAAATGCCCTCGGTATCCCGTATGAAAAAGGCGCGACATATGCCGGATCGCTAAAGCCTGTACCGCACCGCCTTCAGCGCATCGACGCCGGCGGCAAGATAATTCTCGATGACAGCTTCAACGGCAACATCGACGGCATGATCTCCTCCTTTGAGCTCGCCTCGCAGCATAAAGGGCGAAAGGTTCTCGTCACTCCGGGACTTGTAGAAAGCGATGTCGAATTAAACGAAAAAGTGGCGAAAAAAGCGGACGAGATTTTCGACCTCATCATTGTAACCGGTAAGATCAACAGGCCTATATTCAAAAAATCTGTATCGAAAGACAAGCTTTACATTCTCGAGAACAAGGAGAACATCGAGAAGGTACTGGCGGAGCTGACAAAAGAGGGTGATCTGATTCTTTTTGCAAACGACGCTCCCAACTTCATATAGACGGAGAGAGAATGTCCAGGAGTGCATTGAAACTTTCCTACATGATCGATTCACTAAGTAAGTGGGCGGGAGCCGCAGGAGCCGCCGCATCGGTTCTTCTGGCTCTTCTTATAGTCTATGACGCCTCCATGCGCTACCTTTTTCACGAAGGCTCCGTAGCGCTTCAGGAGCTGGAGTGGCACCTTTTTGATATACTCTTTCTTCTTGGAATCTCCTACGCACTAAAACATGACAAGCATGTACGGGTAGACCTGCTATACGACCGCTTTTCCCCGAGGGTAAAGGAGTATATCAATATCTTTTCGATGATATTTTTCGTCATACCGCTTGCGGCGCTGATCGCATGGTTCGGCTTCGACTTCACGATCCAAAGCTATCTTCAGCATGAAGCGAGCCCCGATCCGGGCGGTCTGTGCTGTCGATACATCATCAAGTCTTTCATACTCCTGGCTTTCGTTCTGCTCGCCCTTCAGGCAGTCAGCGAAGTAATCAAGTCTCTTTACAGAATCGGAGAGATGAGATGATCGGGATGCTGATGTTTCTAACCGCCCTGATCTTCCTGCTGATGGGAGTTCCGGTAGCCTTCGCCTTTGGAGCCGTGGCCATACTCTTTGCGGCTATCTTTCCGTGGGATGTAGGTCTGCAGGTATTTGAGCTGCTTCCGTTCAGAATCTACGGCATAATGCAGAATTTCACCCTCATGGCCGTACCTCTTTTCATCTTCATGGGACTGATACTCGAAAAGTCGAAGATGGCCGAAGAGCTTCTTGAGTCTATGGGAGAGCTTTTTGGCCCCGTCCGCGGCGGACTGGCTATCTCCACTGTAATCGTCGGAGCGATTCTTGCCGCCAGTACCGGTATCGTGGGAGCCAGTGTGGTGATGATGGGGCTTATCACCCTTCCTATAATGCTAAAACACCGCTACGATCCGGCTCTTGCAAGCGGAACCATAGCGGCAAGCGGAACACTCGGACAGATAGTACCGCCCTCGGTCGTACTGATCGTACTCGGTGACGTCATGTACGTAAGTGTCGGCGATCTCTTCAAGGCTGCCGTAGTTCCGGGGGTGCTGCTCACACTTCTTTATATTCTATACATACTCTTTCTCGCATGGCTGAGGCCATCTGCGGCACCGGCGATGAAGCGACCCGATATTCCGTATACACGACTGCTGTTTAGAGCCATCAAGGCCATCTTTCCGCCTTTGCTGCTCATAGTAGCCGTTTTGGGATCGATTTTTGCGGGGATCGCCAGTCCCACGGAGTCTGCGGCGGTCGGTGTGGCCGGTGCTCTTCTTCTTTCTGTCGCAAAAGGGAGTTTTTCATGGCAGACTCTTAAATACGCCTCTTTGGAGAGTGTCAAACTAAGCGCCATGATCTTCATGATACTCATCGGTGCCACCGCTTTCAGCCTTGTATTCAACGCCTTTGACGGTGGAGATTTTGTCCATGCTTTCTTTACGGAAGACCTCGGAAGCAAGTGGGCCTTTATACTCGTTACGATGGCCGTAATATTCATACTCGGATTCTTTGTGGATTTTATTGAGATCTCATTCATTGTTGTGCCCATTCTCGTTCCCATAGCCGCCAGCTTCGGTATAGACCCGATCTGGTTCGCAATCTTGATCGCCATGAATCTGCAAGCCTCCTTTCTGACACCCCCCTTTGGATTCGCACTCTTCTACCTCAAAGGTGCGGCAGGCGACAAGGTCTCTACAGGCCAGATATACAAGGGAGTACTGCCGTTTATCGCTCTTCAGATCGTTGCACTGGCGATTTTGATGCTATGGCCGCAGATCATCTACCTGACAAAGTAAATATCTGATACAATAACCAAACCGACAAAAAAGGAGCGGCTGTGGAGTACCTTTACGCCCCGTGGCGAAGCGAATACATTACAGGGCAAAAGAGGAGGGATGAAGGTTGTGTATTTTGCGACATCAGTGCAAATCCGCAAAACGATGAAGCCAATCATCTGCTTTACAGAGACGAATACTGCTTTGTCGTGATGAACAAATACCCCTATTCACCCGGCCACTTCATGATCATTCCGCATATCCATACCGATGCACTCGAATCTTTGGATCCGAAAGTCTGGCTTAGAATCAGCTCGCTGGCACAGCAGGGAGTATCTATGCTGAAAGAGGGATTCGGAGCAGAAGGGGTAAATCTCGGCATGAATCTGGGTATAGCTGCCGGAGCCGGAATTGCCGAACATATCCATCTGCATCTGCTTCCGAGATTCTCAAGAGACACCAACTTTATAACGACCATAGGAGAGACACGGGTCTACAGTATAGATTTTCTTAAAATATATAGAGATCTCAAACGGCTCAGCAAAGAGTATCTTGGGAAATAGTCTTCAAAACTCTTCTTTTATATAGAGTCTGAA
>JAMONQ010000156.1 GCA_027065635.1 Campylobacterales bacterium
CCATAAGCTTCTTGGCACATATCTGGTCTACGGTACCGGCGTCCTGTTTTTGCTGAAGCTTGGAGCGATGGCGATACGCATGCAGTGGGCGAGGACACTCTTTATCTTTATGCTCACCATCTTTATCGCCATACTTCTCAAGCAGGGCAAAGACGGCGGTGAGCTGGTATACGAGTACGGAGTTAACGTAAAGCCCGTGATGTCGCTCCAGGATAAGGTAGACGATATGCAGTTCGACATAGAAGATCTCAAAGAGGAGCTGAAAAAGGCCAAAGAGGAGTGTGCGGACAATAGTGAAACGGGGGGTGCGGAAAACGAGACCGCACAGGAGATTCCCGCCGCTTCGGTTGAAGATCTCAACGAGAGCCAGACTCCCATAGAACAGATCGAGACTCCACTGCAATCCGGTACGATCGGGGATTCGGCAGAGACAAACTCCACTTACAAAGAGGTTGCTCCGCAGCAGACGGAATATAACGCTTCCGTAGCTATTCCTACACACTGATGGCGGCAAAACGCCCGCTTCCTTTCATACTTCCGGCCCGCCTCGACGAGAGGGGGCGTCTGGCTCAGCTTAGACGCTACAAAATAAAACCGTCCAACATCTCGAAAATATATGAAGCCGACGGATGGGTACTCTATATCCCTACGAAAAAGAGCTTTTTCAAGCTTCCCGGACAGATGGTGCCGAGTCGAGAACTGGAGCATCGGATAAAAAGGATCCACGATTACATAGAGGAGTACCGCTCCTTGATAGAGCTGGAGCGAAGAGCGGAGATGGATGCCCAGATAGCCGAGATCAGATCTCTAAGCGGGCGTGAAAGAGAGATCTACGGTCGAGCCGTTTTGAATCTTAAGGGTGCCGCTGTCGGAAAGAAGTTCGATCTTTATATCGTAAGGTTCAGTAGGGAACGTCTTATAGAGAGTGAGATAAGCGGGGGGGATATTGTTCTGATAAGTCGTTCGGATCCGTTGAAGAGCGATCTTACCGCAACGGTGACGGCAGTGGCCAAAAACTATATAGAGGCGGCCTTTTCCAAACGCCCTCCGGTCTGGATAAAAGATGGCGGTATAAGGGTGGACCTTTTCGTAAACGATGTGACATTCAAGCGCATGGAGAGCAATCTCGAGCGTATGCGCCATATCAAACCGCCGTTTTCACGTATACGAGATATTTTGCTGGGGCTTGAAGAGCCGAGTGGCGGCTTGGAGGCAGATATCGAAATCGTGGACGGGAAGTTGAACGAAGCTCAAAAAGAGGCTATCTGTCTCTCTCTTGCAGAGAGCGAGATCACACTCGTACACGGCCCTCCCGGTACCGGAAAGACAACTACACTGATAGAGACGATACTTCAGGCCGTAAAGAGCGGCAAGCGGGTGCTGGCTGCCGCCGACTCGAATGTGGCGGTAGACAATATGCTGAGAAAACTCGCTAAAAAGGATGGGCTCGATATAGTGCGTATAGGCCATCCCGCGAGAATCGGAGAGGGGCTGGAAAGGTACTCTCTCTTTTGCAGGATCGAAGAGGATCCGCAGGCCGAGAAGGTAAAAGAGATGCTCGAAAATGCCAATGAACTGGTGCGGCAACGATCCCTACACTCCAAACCGACTCCGTCGAGGCTTCGCGGAATGTCGAAAGAGAGAGTGAAGAAGATCGCTGCAGATGGCAGGAGCTATAGAGGGGTGGATGCGGCGACGATAAGGTCGATGGCCGAATGGATAAGGGTAGATGAAAAGGTGGAGAGGCTTTTTGGAAAGATCAGAAAGCTCGAGGAGAGTATAGTTCATAGAATCGTGACCGGTGCGGATGTCGTTCTTTCTACCAACGGCATGATCGGTTCCGAAGCGCTCGACGGGATCGATTTCGATTTTGCCGCTGTCGACGAGGCGAGTCAGCAGATGGAGCCTTCCACTCTTCTTTCCGTAATGAGGGCTCCCAAGGTGGTACTGGCCGGTGATCACAGGCAGCTTCCTCCCACCGTGGTGAGCGGAAACGATCTTTTGAAAAAGTCGCTGTTCGAGCGCATGATGGAGTCTGAGGCTGTGCCCTCCCGGATGCTTGAAGTGCAGTATAGAATGAACGAGACTATCATGTCTTTTCCAAACACTATGATGTATGACGGAAAATTGACGGCAGACGAGTCGGCGGCCAAAAGGGTTGTCGCTCTTGCAAAGGAGCCGACGGATCAGTTTCTAAAAAAGGTGCTTCAGTCGCAAAAACCGGTGGTTTTCATAGATACTTCGCGTATGGATGCCTGCGAGACTCTTCGTCCGCGCTCTACATCCTATGAAAACGAATATGAAGCCGTGATAGTGGCCGATATCGTAAAATCTCTTCTTGATTGCGGTCTGGATGGTGAAAAGATAGGTGTGATAACTCCGTATCTTGCGCAGGTAAAGCTGATAAGGCAGATACTGGAGAGAGATTCGACATATTGCGAAGTCAAGAGTGTAGACGGTTTTCAGGGAAGAGAAAAGGAGGTGATCATCATCTCTCTGGTTCGATCCAACATCGCCGGGGAGATAGGTTTCGTAAAGGATCGCCGCCGGCTGAACGTCGCGATGACGAGGGCCAGGAGTAAACTGATAATGGTTGGAGACAGAAATACCCTTGTGTCGAACGATCCTTTCGACCTCTTCTTCAAGTGGCTCGATACGCAGAGAGAGGCTCTGTCGATCGGAGCGCCAGATCAGTAGAACCTGTGGATCTCCTCCATGAGGTTGTCGAGGGTGATAGAGTCGCCTCCCTCTTTGAGGAACTCCTCTAAAGCCTTGCCGCTCGCCTCCATTCCCTCCTTTTTTTCGATTTCAGTGAGCTTTTTGTATACGGGATCGAGAACCTTTTTAATATGAGGTGACACCATTTTTCTGTAGGCTCTATATCCCTTTATCTCTTTTGTGTTTATATCTCTTATGATTTCGAAGTGGGTAAATACCCAGTAGTAGCGGCCGTCTTTGGCCATATTCTTTATGACTGCGGTAATGTTTCGGCCGTTTTGGATACGATCCCACAGCTCTTTGAAGATTATTTTGGGCATATCCGGATGTCTTACGATATTGTGAGGTCTGCCTATCAGCTCCTCTTTGGAATAGCCGGAGATTTCGGCAAAGTAGTCGTTGCAGTCCACTATGACACCGTTCGTATCCGTTTCACTCTCGATATATTTGGTATTGTCAAGCTCGATCTCTTCATCTACGGGGGTCGGTCTGTTTTCTGCCATCAAGCCTCCTTTCATCTTTCTATCTCCTGTCATTGTAGCCAATTTTACAAAATGTAACAATAATCAGGTCACAAAAAGCCCAAATTATACGTTCTATAAAATTTTTATAGAAAAACAGGGCTGTTTCAAGAAAAATTAACACTAAGTTAACTATTATTCTAATATGCAGTTTGAATTTTTTCATTAATTGAAAAATTCAGCCTGTCATTTCAGGAAAAACTAAGGAGGTAGCATGAGTTCAATCATCAAGAAGCTATCGATGGTAGCTATCGGAACGATGGTTGGCGTCTCTATGGCTTCCGCGAGCTCGGAACTTGAAAAAGTGATGAAAGAGCGCGGTTTGACGCAGCAGGATCTGCTTGCGGCGGCCAAGACCTATACGCCAAGCGGCGGAAGGGATAAATATATAGTATTCAGCTCCGGCGGACAGTCCGGACAGGTGATCGTATATGGCGTCCCTTCGATGAGGATATTGAAGTATATCGGTGTCTTCACTCCGGAGCCGTGGCAGGGCTGGGGATATGACGACGATACGAAAAAGATTTTGAAAGAGGGCTGGATTCGCGGCAAAGAGATCACATGGGGCGATACCCACCACCCTGCGATCTCGGAGACTGACGGCAAGTATGACGGCAAATGGCTGATCATCAACGACAAGGCGAACCCCCGTCTCGCGGTTATCGATCTTGCGGACTTCGTTACCAAGCAGATCGTAGTAAACCCGATATTCAAGTCTGATCACGGCGGTGCATTCTTCACTCCAAACAGTGAATATGTACTCGAAGCGTGCCAGTATGCGGCACCGTTTGACAACGAGTACCATCCGATCGAGGAGTACAAGGAGACTTATCGCGGCGGTGTTACCGTATGGAAATTCGATCACAAAAAGGGACGTATCATCCCCGAAAAATCTTTTACGATCGAGATGCCTCCATATATGCAGGATCTAAGCGATGCCGGTAAAGGAGCGAGCTACGGATGGGGCTTTACGAACTCGTTCAACTCCGAGATGTATACCGGCGGTATCGAAAAGGGACTTCCGCCTTTTGAAGCGGGAATGAGCCGTAACGATACAGACTTTTTGCATGTATACAACTGGAAAAAGCTAGCCAAACTGGCCGAGAATCCTAAAAATGTCAAGGTAATAAACGGACATAAGGTGATTCCTATCGAAGTGGCCGTAAAGAACGATGCGCTCTTTCTGATTCCAGAGCCCAAATCTCCTCACGGTGTCGATGTGAGCCCGGACGGCAAATATATCATCGTTTGCGGAAAGCTCGATACGCACGCTACCGTTTACAGCTGGGAGAAGATTCAGAAGCTCATCAAGAATCGCGACTATGCCGGCAAGGATCCTTACGGTATTCCGATTCTCGATCTCAAAAAGTCGGCGCATTGTCAGGCGGAACTCGGTCTTGGGCCGCTTCACAACCAGTATGGACCCAAGTGGAAGACGGAGGGTGAAGTCTATACGTCTCTATACGTCGACAGCCAGGTCGTCAAGTGGAACTACCTGCAGTGTAAAATTGAAGATCGTGTAAACGTCAACTACAATATCGGACACCTCTGCGGTATGGAGGGTAAAACGAGCGATCCCCAGGGTGAGTATATCATCGCTCTGAACAAACTGGCGATCGACCGCTTCAACGAGATAGGTCCTTTGCATCCGCAAAACCACCAGCTCATAGACATCAGCGGCAAGAAGATGCAGCTTCTTTACGATATGCCTCTGCCTCTTGGAGAGCCTCACCAGGCGGTCGCGATCCGTGCGAGCAAGCTTCATACCCATGTACGCTATAAAATGGGTACCAATCCGTTTACCGGAAAGACTCATGAAGGCAAGACTCTCGCGGGACAGGAGAAGATCGTTCGCAAAGGAAACCATGTATATGTCTACGGTACCGTCGTACGATCGCACATCAATCCGGAGCGTGTGACAGTCAACCTCGGCGATACCGTTACATTCTATCTGACCAACCTGGAGCGTGCGGAGGATGAGACACACGGCTTTACCGTCGACCAGTACAATGTCCACGCTTCACTCGAGCCGGGTAAAACGGTAGCGATCACGTTCAAGGCGGACAGAGAGGGCGTCTTCCCGTACTACTGTACAGAGTTCTGTTCGGCACTCCACCTCGAGATGATGGGATATCTGATGGTCAAGGATCCGAACAAGAAGTATGTATCCGCCCAGAAACTCAAGATGGCGAAAATGTCGCCTGAAGAGCTTAAAAAAGAGTATGACAAGATCGTAGCTACCAACAACGCTACGGACAAGGTCATCCAGAGCGTCGTGAAGTTCCTCAAAGAGAACCACTACGAGAAATATCCGACGATCAAGGCTCTTGTGCAGGATGCTCTCGATCAGTACGGAAAGATTCCGGAGCAGAAGAAGAAGGCCGACGAGTACTACAAGAAGGGTGATCTCGAAAAAGCGATCCTCTTTGAAAACATGATCTGGCAGTATATGGTCAAGACTGCGGATGTCGGTATTCGTGCAAGGGATCTGCTCATCAGAAAGGTCGCCACACCTATGAGCGAAGCGGCCAAGCGAGGTGAAGTAGCCTTCAACGAAGGCGGATGCGGCGGATGTCACGTCATCGGAAAAGTGAGCTCCGGTCCAGACCTTACAGGTGTACTGCAGCGACACGAAAACGGTGAGAAGTGGGTCTATGAGTTCATCAAGAATCCCGAGAAGATGTATGACGATCCGTATGTCAAGTCGATGATCGACTACTTCAACCTGCGCATGCCCAACCAGGGTATGAGCGATCAGGAAGTTAAAGATATCATCGAGTACTTCAAATGGGTTGACGAGAACGCCAACCTCTTCTAAAGTCAAAATCAGGGGCGGCTTCGGCCGCCCTCCTCGTTCAATCTTCCAAGGAAGAGTCGTATAACCTGGATCACCTTTAAAATTATTTTTATATTTAATACGTATTATAATCTACAAGTATACTTTTGATCTATATCAAAATATTTTTACAGGTAATTGAGGTATAATCTTTTAATTTCCGTATGAAAGGAACAGTTTATGAAAAACTCACTGGTCAAATCGAGGATATTCACCTTGATTGCACTGGGGATTCTGCTCTATTGGTTCGTGATTCCGGCCGTATTGACGCACAACGTCGTAGAGCTCGCCAGAGTCGGGAAGGCGGATGAGATTCCGGCTATCGCCTACAAAGTCTGGAACCACTATCAAAAAGGGCAGTATGTCAGCAACACTACACCGAAAGATGCGGTGGGAGATCTAAAGAAGATGATAGAAGAGGATGCGGAGCTGTCCGTCGTCACCGCGCCGATCTGGTATGTGGCGCTGGAGGCTCCCAACTACCCCAAGGAGACGTTTCCAGAAGGGATTCCGGTCTATTATCACTTCGACGGCTTCAGCGGCGACGTTCATGAGATGAATACGATCAACCACTACATAGGTATGGATCCGATGGAAAGAGGTGCACCGTATCTTAGGGCCCTTGCGCCTTACGCCCTGGTGCTCGTGGCGCTTTTGATGGTCTACTATATCCTCTACGACTCCAAGATACTCGATCTGCTGATGCTGATCCCGGTCTTTTTGCCGGTTATCTTTCTGGGCTTTTACGCCTACTGGCTCTACTGGTTCGGTCACCATATGCACTCCTGGGGGGCTTTCAAGATCAAGCCCTTCATGCCGACGGTGTTCGGTGACGGGAAGGTGGCCCAGTTTACGACACACTCCTATCCGACTACGGGTTTTTGGCTCTTGCTGGCGATAAGTCTATTTAGTCTTCTCGCCATCATATCCAGACGTAAAGCAAGAAAACAGGCACGCGAAGCGGCATAGGGGAAAATGGTGTTTAGAGTAGGGTGTCTGATCTTTTTTCTCGTAAACTCTGCCGGCGCGAATATTTTGCAAAAGGCGATCGACAGTGCGGAACCGGGCTCGAGACTGGAGCTGCCTGCCGGTGAGTATAGAGGAAACATCGTGATCGACAAGCCTCTGATCATAGACGGAGTGGACAAGGGTGCAAAAATCGTCGGCGACGGAAACGGCACGGTCGTCAAGATCAGAAGCTCCTACGTCACTCTAAAAAACCTGACGATACTTGGTAGCGGCAGCGAACATCAGTCGCTCGATGCAGGAGTATCGATAAAGGATGCCGAACACGTGACG
>JAMONQ010000157.1 GCA_027065635.1 Campylobacterales bacterium
ACTGAAACATAAAGATATTCCGCACAGAATGGCGAAGTTCACAGGTTTTGGTTTCGTTGCGACACTGGCGATCAGTGTGGTTTTGTTCGGGATTCCGGCCGGGGGTTAGAGAGCCTCTTTCAGCCGCTTCACAGCCTCTTGAAGTTTCTTTTTGGAGCAGGCGATATTCATTCGCATGAATCCGCTTCCCTCTTTTCCGAAGCTTATACCGCTGTTTAGGCCGAGCTTGGCCTTTTTTACAAAAAAATCGGCCAGCTCTTTATCCTCCATTCCGAGATCTCGGCAGTCGAGCCATAGCAGATATGTGGCTTCCGCTTCGACGGCTCTGATCGAGGGTGTCTCTTTTTGCAGAGACTTTATTGCATAGTCCATATTCCCCTTCAGATGGAGCAGTAGTTCATTCAGCCACTCTTCACCGCCCTCGTATGCCGCCATCAGCGCCTCTATGCCGAAGAGGTTGCCCATATTCAGCTCGTATCTTCCTACGGCGCCGGCGAGGCGACGTCTTAGGGAGTCGTTTTCGGTTATGGCGTAGGCTGTATTGAGTCCTGCTATGTTGAATGTTTTCGAAGGTGCGTTCAGGGTGATAGTGATATTTGCTACCGACTCGTCCAAAGAGGCGACAGGGATATGGCGGTGAGGCGGGTATACAATGTCCGCATGAACCTCGTCGCTTACTATCAGCACCTCCTCTTCGAGGCAGATCGAGGCCATCTCTTTCAACTCCTCTTCGCTCCATACCCTTCCGACCGGATTGTGCGGCGAGCATAGGACAAAGAGCTTCGCCTCTTTCGCCTTTTTTCTGAAGTCGTCGAAATCTATGGTGTATCTGCCGTTTTCGAGAACGAGAGGGTTTTGAAGCAGCTTTCGCCCGTGATGTCTGCCGAGACGAAAGAACGGATGGTAGACCGGCGGCTGGATCAGTACCCCTTCCTCCGGTTCGCTGAAGGCTTCGACTATGAGGTTTAGTGCCGGTACGACACCGGGTATCGGCACGATAGCCTCTCTTTCTATTTTCCAGCCGTGTCGTCTCTTCATCCATCCGGCTATCGCTTTGTAGAAACGTTCGGGGTAGATAGTATAGCCGTAGAGGGGGTGTGAAGCTCTGCGCACAAGAGCCTCTGTTATGCACTTTGGCGAAGGAAGATCCATATCCGCCACCCAAAGGGGAAGCAGGTCGTCTGTGCCGAACTTATTCACCCTTTCGTCGTACTGGACGCTGTAGGTACCGCCTCTGTCTATCGATTCGTCGAATATGCTCATCTTTTTCGCCAGATAGTCAGTTGGGCTATCGAGTGTTGAAACTTTCGTGACGTCTCCCGAATGACGAATTCGACATCCTCCATCTCTACGAGGTCGAAGTCGCGCCCAAGCGCCTCTTTCAGTCCATCGAGCGTCCAAACCGGCTCTCCGTCACGTTTGAAGCCGCCAAGCCACCTCTCTTTCGGAGTGAACTCTTCGAGCCAGGTATAGGGCGAGCTGAGTACCAGCGTACCGCCGCGGTTGATCCGCCCGGCTATATCGCGCAAAAACTTGGCCGGATCGTAAAGACGGTCTATGAGGTTGAACGCGGTAACCAGGTCGTAGCCTGTGAAGATCGGCTTGAGGTTGCACGCGTCTGCCTGCCAGAACTCCACATTTTCTGTATATGGCTTTAGATCGTCGGGCAAAAGAGCCTCTTTGTACTCCACAAGATCACCCTCTGTCGATATCGTATAGCGGAGCCTCTTTTCGGTGCGCATTCTCTCGGCGGCTCCTATGAAGCGGGCAGAGAAGTCGAGCCCCGTCACCTTCTCGAACTCTCTGGCCAGTTCTATCGTGCTTCGACCCGTAGCGCATCCGATATCCAGAGCTCTTTTGCGCTCTTTTCCTTCCGTAGCCTTCAGTGCGATTTGGGCACATCTTTGCGGGTAGTTTTTTACACCGAAGTAGGTATCTCCCCATGCAAACTCGCAATATTGGCTCACCTGCTCGTCCGATTCGTATGCAGCCGAGCCGATACGCTCTTCGTAGTCGCTTTCTACATACCTGAATCCCGCATGCTGAAAAAAGTGTCTTCTAAAGGCGTAGCGTGCACTCTTTAGCGCTTCGTCCCCGGTGCTTGCAAACGACCCCCCTTTTATCAGATTGTGTCTGCCGTCGTAGGTGGGTGTGGTGAAGTCGTCGTAAATCGGGTGCACTTCAAAGCCTTCGAAGGGGTATATAGGCGTCTCTGTCCACTGCCAGACGTTGCCGATGACATCGAAAAACTCTCCATGCGGAAACTCTGTGACAGAAGATGCGGAGGCGTAGTGCTCCAGGCCGATGTTGGCCGGAGCTTTTTCGCCCCATAGCGGCCGGTCTGGAACGCGACAATACTCATAGAGTCTGTACCACTCGTCTTCCGTCGGCAGTCTCAGTTTTTTGCCGCTCTTTTCACTCAGCCAGTTGCAAAACGCCTTCGCTTCATGGTAGTTTACATCTACCGGCCAATCCATCGGCATTTCGATGATCTCGCTCAAGGATCTATACTTGAAACCGTCCTCCGTCGGTATCCAGAAGTGGGGGTGCTCGGCCTTTTTGTAGAGTCGCCACGCCAGTCCCTCTTCGCTCCACCATCTATCTTCACGATATCCGCCCTCTTCGACGAAGGCCATGAACTCCCCGTTTGTGACGAGATACCTGGAAGCCTTGAAGTCCGGTATTTCGGCTTTGTGGACTCCGTATTCATTGTCCCAGCCGTAGAAGTCGTCATCTCTTTTTTTGCCTATCGTTATCTCTTTACCAGGAACCGGAAGGAGTATGTTTTCGGGGGCCGGACCGCTTTTTTGGCATCTTGCCCACCCTTTTTGAGGACGCACCATATCGATATCCGTCTGGCGGATCAGCACCGAAGAGGTCTCTATATGGATTCTCTCGTGCTCTATTCCCATAAGTATCACCCACCATGGAGACTCCCATGTTACGGGAAGTTCAAGAGGAAGGGTCTCTATGAGATCCTCTACGGTTTCGCGTACCTTCGCTCTATATTCGCGTGTTTGCTCTACCGTCGGCCAGTCGTAGTGCGCGTCGTCGAGATCGTCCCAGCTCATTTCGTCCACACCTACCGCGAATATGGACTCCAGTTTGGGGTCTATCCTTTTGTGCAGCACTTTTGCCAGAACGAGTTTGTTGATGAAAAAGACGGCCGTATGGCCAAAGTAGAATATATGCGGATGTCGCAGCGGTTCTGGTCGAAGATAGAAGGCCTCTTCGCTTGCGAGGTGTCCGAAAAGGGATTCGAACCGCTCATAGGTAGAGCTGAAAGCCTCCTTTATCCGTACCCTTAGAGTCTCCGGGTCCTTCTCTCTTAAAGATACCGCTCTTAAATTCAGATTACCTCTGTCTGCAGCTCTCAAACAATCACCTTTTTTGACGATTTACTCACTGACGCGCTCAGTTCACCATACGTGTGCAGCGAGTGTGAAATGACAATATTTTATCATACTATAAAAAAGAGTCGTAAATGTATCCAAGAGTGTTGATATCGCTGCTTCTTCTGTTTGTCTGCGGATCCTTGCTTGAGGCCAAGCTGAGACCGAAGACTCCAAACGACGTCTACGGATATGCCGTCTTGCTGAAGCAGGAGGTTGGCTATCTGAGGCAAAAAAGAGGTATACAAGAGCCTTTTCCCTCTCCTGTCGTGGAGAGGAACAAACAGCCAAGACACGTGATCCAGAAGGCTCTTGAAATCTTGTCGAAAATCAATCTCTACAGAATCAATCACGGATATGGAGAGATCACGATTCCGCCTTACCCCCCGCGGGAGATAACTCCGCAGGATGTGTATGATATAGTCAAGCGTCTTGACGGCGAAGTCCGCATACTTATCGACAACGACGAGTTCGTCTCGAAGCTCGCTTTCAAGAAATATACGGGCAAGACTCCATCCGATGTCTATGCGCTGCTATGGTCCATCTCCATGGGTTTTGACGCTCTTTTGGGAATCAGGGGCTATACCCCGACGGATGTCTATGCCCTTAGCGAAAAGGTCGTCAAAATATCGAGATTTCTGCGCCACTCCCAGAATATATACGATCCTGTGACCATGCCGCCGAAAGAGGAGGGACTCCACCCGAACCACGCTCTATACGAGTCGGTCACATTTTTGAAAAAGGTGGCCGACGGCGAAAAGAGGCTCTGGATAGAGCCGGCGGATATCCCGAAGATTCCCCAGAGGGTGATCACGCCGACCGAGGTTTACGACTCCTTGCAGTATACGATAGCCGAGTTGCAGCGTATCAAGTATCGACTCGGTATAGAGAGATACTTCGAGATAACGCCGCCCAAGGAGGACAAGACACCCTCTGATGTGGTCCAAAACCTCAGATACGCCGCAAATCTTCTGCCCGATTTCAGTCTCGAGAGGAAGATAGTGCAGTATCCGCAAAGCTCTCTCAAGAAGAGTCCCAACCAGGTATACGGTATTACGGTGGAGATTTTGAAAAAACTGGACAGGCTGAAGACTCTAAGGGGTGTGCAGATAGAGCCGAAGCTTCCCCCGAAAATCTACGGGATGAAACCGATACACGCCTACCAAAAAGGTATAGAGGCGGTAGAGAAGGCTACGAGGCTGAAGGTCCAGATGGGCTTTTATCCGTCACAGATCCCATCGGCTCCGTACCGCCCCATAACTCCGAGCGAGGTTTACGAACTTATCATACGACTCGACGGGATCGTTACCCTGCTGCTCAAAAAGGCGGGAAGCGAGGATGTGAAGTCATATCTCTACAAAGAGGACAAAGCGCAATACAGCGGCAAGACTCCAAGCGACGTATACTTCAACCTCTGGCGTATATCGAGGCTTTTGGATCTGCTTTCGGGCGATGCCTACACGCCCAACGACACATACGCTCTCGCATCACAGATAGACGAGAAGATAAGGCTTCTTGCAAAGCGTATAGATGTAAAGACTCCGTCCAAAAAAGAGAGTACTACAAGAAAGGATGCGCTTCCTCTTGATGTATTCAGGCTTACACTCACCCTGCACGACAGGCTAAAAGAGTTCCAGAAGCGTGCCAACATGGACGGAAGCGACATATCCATACCCAAAGAGAAGAGTGTCACTCCAAATACGGTTTACAATTCGCTGCGTATCATAAACGCGGGGATAAACGAGATCCTGATAGAGCTTGGAATCGATGCCGAGTATATCGACAAACAGTTTATGAAAGTGACAGGCAAGACTCCATCCGATGTCTATCTGGTCGTGGAGGACTCCTTGCGTGTCATGGAAGCGCTGTTCGATGACGAGAGCTACTGAAAATGAATCTTTTCAAGACGATAGCACTGAAATTCGGTATCGCTACGATGATCGTCGCGTCGGTTGGTATAGGCCTGCTGGCCTGGCTCTCATACGACCAGGCGGAAGATATATTCAAGAAGCAGAGCGAAGAGAGTGTCAAGGGGTATGTCAACGACTACGACGAAAAGATTCAGGAGCAGATGGAGAGTCTGCGTTACGATTTGACGATGCTTCGTTTCAGCGAGTCCGTACAGGGTATGCTAAGGGCGATGGCGAATCCGTACGGATACGACGCCAAGAGCAACAAAGTGGTGTCGCAGTATCGAAAGGAGGTGGCCAATCTCTTCGTGGTGATGGCGCAGCAAAACGTTCCATATTTTCAGATAAGGATCCTGAATGCCTCCAACGGCGATGAAATCGTGAGGGTCCAGAAACAAAACGGCAAGGTTGTCGTAGCCGACAGGGATGATCTGCAAAACAAGGCGCACCGGGACTATATGAAAAACTCGGTCAGGCTGCCGGAAGGAAAAATATATCTCTCCGCCATTACTCTCAATAGGGAGTATCATACGATAGAGATGCCATACAGGCCGACACTCAGAGTCTCCACCATGGTCAGATACGGCGATATAAAGGCTGTCCTTGTGATAAATGCTGATGTATCGAAGCTGTTTATGTTCGATACCCTGTCGAAACAGAAAGGCTCCGTATTCTACCTTGCGGACGAGAACGGCTACTATATATACAATCCTCTCGATCCTCAAAAGGAGTTCGGTTTCGAGTTTGGCAAAAGATATCTGATACAAAACGACTTTTCCCGTGTCGCACCTGTATATACGGGAAAACGTGAAGAGGCGAAGTGGTACGACGGAAAGAGTATGAACTTTTTTTACGCCAAGAGGATATGGCTCGATCCGGACCGTTTCATAGTGGCGCTCAAGGGGGGCGGCAGCAGCGTTTTCAAGCAGCGCTCCAGAGACTATGTGGCGAGTCTGATGCTCTATGTGGCGGTAGCCGTTTTGTTTATAGCCATGTTTGCCGCACTTTTGGCGCGCAAGCTTACCGGCCCTATCGTACAGTTGACTGAGGTGGCAAAATCCATAGCCCAAAGCGGCGGCAGAGAGAGGGTGAAGATAGATATAAGAACAAAAGACGAGATAGAGGAGCTGGCCAAATCTATCGAGAAGATGCTCGACAGGCTTCTTGAGTCGAGACGTGAAGTGGAGAGCTTCGCCCAGAAACTCGAGATAGAGGTGGAGAAAAAGACGAAAGATCTCAAACGTCTCAACGAAAGCCTCGAGAGGAAAGTGCAAGAGGGTATCAACGAGCTTAGAAAGAAGGACGAGACGATGATCCAGCAGACGAAGCTCGCGGAGATGGGCGAAATGCTCGGGGCGATAGCCCACCAGTGGCGCCAGCCTCTCAATGCATTGGCGCTAAATATACAAATGCTTGAAGATATGGCCCAGGAGGGCGAGCTCGACGAAAAGAGCATAGAGGTATTTATCGAAAAGAATATGAATACGATAAAATTTATGTCGAAAACGATAGACGATTTTAAAAACTTCTACAGAACCGATAAAGAGAAGCGCAAATTCGATATGAAAGAGGCGATAGAGGAGACTATCGCTTTGCAGAGGGCCCAGCTCGAGGCGAGAAATATCCGGATTGAAGAGAGGCTCGAGGAAGGAATCGAGATAAACGGTTATAAAAACGAGTTCAAACAGGTGGTTTTGAATCTCATATCCAACGCGAGAGACGCGATAGAGCAGAAAGAGGCGGAGGAGGCCGGTTTTTCCGGGAAGATAGCGGTAGAGTTGAAAAGAGAATCGAATGAACGCGTAGTTGTATCTGTAAGCGACAATGCCGGCGGTATACCGGAACAGATCAAAAACAGGATATTCGATCCCTACTTCACGACCAAGGAGGAGGGAAAGGGGACCGGATTGGGGCTGCATATGTCGAAGATGATAGTCGAGCAGAAGCTCGAGGGAAGATTGAGATATGTGGAGGCCGAGGAGGGTGCGCT
>JAMONQ010000158.1 GCA_027065635.1 Campylobacterales bacterium
AAGTGCTTTTGCAGGCTGAGCCGTTTGCCCGGCTTGACGACGATCCGCTTGATCTTGTAGCCGGCGGTATCTTCCAAAACGGTATATGTTCCCCATGGGCGATGAGCGGTAAGGTGTACCGTAGGAAGTTGAGAGCCGGACTCTTTCAGTTTTTTGACTACCTCTTTTACTTTTTGTGAACTACCTTTTTTTGAAACGAGCAGGGCATCCCCGGTATCTACGATCATGAGATCTTCGATATCGACCGTAGCAATTGTCCTGTCCGAGCCGATAATGAGGTTGTTTTTCGATCCTATGGAAATATGAGAGTCGTTTTGTGTATTGCCGTTTTCATCTTTGGGAAGCTCTTCATATAGGGCATCGAAACTTCCCAGGTCGCTCCATCCGATATCGCACGGGATCACCTTGACTTTTTCACTCTTCTCCATTACCGCATAGTCGATACTCTCGTCCGGAATCGCTATCATATCTGCGTGTCGAATACGCAGCTGTCCCCTGGCAATCTCCTCTCTCTTTTCATGTGCCATGAGAGAAGTCTCGTAAATATCGGGAGCATGCTTTTTCAGCTCCTCCAGAAAGAGGCCGGCTTTAAAGCAGAACATACCGGAATTCCAGTAGTAGTTTCCGGCAGCGAGATACTTTTGTGCCGTTTCGGCATCCGGTTTTTCATGAAACTTTCTGACATCGAGCACTAAGAGCTTGCCGGCTTCCGCTTCCTGTTTCATGCCTGTTTGTCGCTTCGCTTCGATATATCCGAAGCCTGTTTCGGGATATGAGGGTTCGATACCGAAAGTGACCAGACACTCATTCTTGGCCGCGTCTTTTGCGGAGGCTATTGCATCAAGATATGCCGTTTCGTTTTTTATTAGATGGTCCGACGGGGTGACGAGTACGATCTCTTCCGGATCGATGTTCAGACATGCCAGGGCGATGGCCGGTGCGGTATTGCGTCCGACAGGCTCCAGTAGGAATGTCGAATCTCCTGTATCGAGTGTTGAACGGGTATCGAGCTCTTCAAGCTGGTCGAGCGCCAAAAAGTATTGCTCGGAGTTTGAAACGATAAACTGCCGACTACACGCTTTGGCATTGCGCTCCAAAGTCATCTGGAAGAGGGACTTTCCTCCAAAAAGCTTCACAAACTGTTTTGGCATGAGTGTCCTGCTTATAGGCCAGAGTCTCGTACCGCTTCCGCCGCATAGGATTATGTTGGTCATGACTTCTCTTTTTGGTTATCTATATACCATTTTGCCAGTTTTTCTATTCCCGCATCCAGCTCGACTTCATGCCTCCATCCGAGTGCATGCAGTTTGCTTACATCGGTGAGTTTTTTCATGGTGCCGTCCGGTTTGGATACATTGTAATAAAAATCGCCTTGAAAACCTATAATTTTTTTTATGAGTTTGGCCAGCTCTTTTATGGAGATGTCCTCTCCGGTACCTATGTTGATGTGAGTGTTTCGGATCTCTCTTCGATCTGGAAGGTACGTATCTTTGAAATCGCGATTTTCCATCAAGAAGACGCAGGCATCTGCCATATCTTCGCTCCATAGAAATTCGCGCATAGGTTTGCCGCTGCCCCAGATTTCGATTTGGACACTGTTCGAATCGGATGACGGACTGTTTTTGATGCCGTATTTTGCGAGAATGGCGAGGATCTTCTCTTTTGAGTCTTCGCCGGTGATGCCTTCGATGGGAAGGTTGTTCAGGTCTGTTCGTACGGTATCCCAGTCGTTCTCCTCCAGCGCTTTGCCGAGGTGGATCTTTCGGATGAGAGCCGGCAGGACGTGGCTCTTTTCCAGGTCGAAGTTGTCGTTTGGGCCGTAGAGGTTGGTCGGCATGACGGCAATGTAGTTTGTGCCGTGCTGAAGATTGTAGCTTTCACACATCTTGATGCCGGCGATTTTGGCGATAGCGTATGGTTCGTTTGTATACTCCAGCTCTCCTGTAAGCAGATACTCCTCTTTCATCGGCTGAGGACACTCTTTCGGATAGATGCAGGTCGAGCCCAGAAACATCAGTTTCTTGACGCCGTTTAGGTAGCTTTGGTGGATGACGTTGTTCTGGATCTGAAGGTTTTGGTAGATGAAGTCGGCGCGGTAGGTGTTGTTGGCTACGATACCGCCCACTTTTGCCGCGGCGAGAAAGACGTATTCCGGTTTGTATCTGCCAAAAAACTCCGTAACGTCGAGAGGGTCGGTAAGATCGAGCCCTACCCACTCTACCGGTGCGGATGTATCCGGTTTTCCGGAGTGGTAGTTGGCGATGATATTGGAGTAACCTTTCTCGAGAAGGTTTTTGATGATGGCGCTGCCGACAAGGCCGGTGCCGCCGGCGACAAAAATTTTGCTGTTTTTTTTCATTCCGATCTCTTCTTTTTGATGGTGTGTTTGAATTTTAATACTGCAAAGTTGAGTTCTATGGTCGTTTCCGACTCATCAGTTTCGAGGTCGTCATCCAGTATTTCGGCGATCAGTTCGCCACTATGTTGCATCAGCTGACGTTGTGTGCTTTTGTCAGGAGTGTTTGAAAGTTTTTTGATCGTGCGTGTAAGCTCTTTGACTTTGGCGAAAGTTTCGATGATACTGATGGCTGTTTGAGTGGCGACAGGGCTTTTTATAATCGTTGCGAGCATATAAAGCCCTTTTTCGGTAAAGGCCTTGGGATTGACCGACGAATGCTTTAGAGGCTTGAACCGGTGAAAATTTTTCACCAGTTCAGCTTTCTGTTTATCGTCGAGTTCGATGATATAGCCATCGGGAAATTTGGCCGGATTGTTTTTGACAGCTTTGTTGATCTCCTTGGTTTCAACGCCGTATAGTTGTGCTACATCCCTGTCTATAAGAACTTTTTGCCCGTCGACATCCAGTAGAAGTTCTTCTATTTTCTCTATTTTCACGATCTTTGCCATGCTTCTTCGCTTACTCGAAATAGTTCATGATCGTATAATCTTTGGCCTGTTCGAATCATTTAAAAGCCTGTAACCAAAAAATCGACAGCCCTACGATTTCATTCCGGTTGTCGGTGAGAGATGTTACCTTTGTCGTGCAAAGTTCCCCTGGAACGGCTGTCATCTCCCGGGTCGCCATAATAAGAGTCTCTCTTTTTACCGTCAAAACGGGATTAAGATGGGTGATCGGCTCCAGATCCTTTACCGGCGGTACTACAAGGTGTGTCGCCAAGATGTCGTGAAGGTCGTTTTGCAGATCCAGAAAGCAGGGTACGTGTTTTTTAGTTCTGGGGTTTTTGTTTTCGTAAACGTCGAATTGGGCCACTAAAAGGTCCTGTACTCTTTGCCGAAGAGGCTGTTCGTTTCGATATACCGATTGAAGGCTTCGATAGCGGATCGGTTCTTTTTGAGCCACTCCTTTCGGCGCTTCCCTTTTTGAAGATTTGAAAGGTGGGCGTTTAGCGCGTCTTTGATGATTTGAGTCTTTTTCGGTCCCGTTTTCATGGCGGTCTCGCTAAGCGCTTCGATCAATGACTCTACGAGCGTGATCGTTATTTTACGCATCACACCCTCTTCCCCTTGCAGTAAATACCATATTTTACCATACTCACTCGAAATAGTTCATGATGGTATAGCCGCCGGCTTTGAGGTATTCATCTTTCTTCATCAGCTTCAGGTCGCTCGCCATCATTTCGTCCACCAGTTCGTTGAGTGTATGCTCGGGCTCCCAACCCAGCTTCTCTTTCGCCTTGGTAGGATCCCCTATAAGAAGATCGACTTCCGTCGGGCGGAAGTATCGCGGATCTACGGCGACGACTTCGCGCCCCTTCAGGCTTTCGGGATCGAGTTGGCTTTGGGTCCGCTCTTTGAAGAGCGTATCGTCGACTTCGGTGATGAAGCCGACTTCATCCACACCGCTCCCTTTGAAGGCGAGCTCGATACCGCAATAGCCAAACGCCATCTTTACGAAGTCGCGCACCGATGTCGTCTTGCCCGTCGCGATGACCCAGTCTTCAGGCTTGTCCGCCTGCAGGATCATCCACATCATTCGCACATAGTCTTTCGCATGGCCCCAGTCACGTTTGGCATCGAGGTTTCCGAGATATAGTTTGTCCTGCAGCCCCAACACTATTTTGGAAGCGGCGCGGGTGATCTTTCTGGTGACGAACGTCTCGCCGCGCACCGGTGATTCGTGGTTGAAAAGGATACCGTTGCATGCGAACATGTCGTATGCTTCTCGATAGTTGACGGTGATCCAGTATGCGTACATTTTGGCGACGGCGTAGGGAGATCTTGGGTAGAACGGTGTCGTTTCGCTCTGCGGGATCTCCTGTACCTTTCCGTATAGCTCGGATGTGGAGGCCTGATAGATACGCGTCTTCTTTTCCAGTCCGAGCAGCCGTACCGCCTCGAGGATGCGAAGCGTTCCGGTGCCGTCGGCATTGGCGACGTATTCTGGTGTTTCGAAACTTACCGCGACATGGCTCATGGCCGCCAGATTGTATATCTCATCCGGCTGGACCTCCTGGATGATGCGGGTGAGATTCATCGAGTCGGTCATGTCTCCGTAGTGGAGAATGAAGTTTCGGTTCTCTACATGCGGATCCTGATATAGATGGTCGATGCGGTCGGTGTTGAAAAGAGAAGCGCGCCGCTTGATGCCGTGGACGATATACCCTTTTTTGAGAAGAAACTCCGCAAGATAGGAGCCGTCCTGACCGGTGATGCCGGTGATTAGTGCAATTTTTTTCCCCATGGTGTCATTGCCTTTTGTTAGCTGATATTTAAATAGATACTACTAAAAGTGTGCTTAAAATAGGATATGGGAGATTTTATTGGGATATCGATCTTTTTGGTTGAGCGGCCCCCTCTTTCTCGGGGCCTATTTGCGGCATGGGCCTGCTTTTAGGAAGGGTTTCAGCTTTTTGACGGTTTTTGCGCCTATCCCCTTGATTTTTGCAAGATCGTCGACACTATGAAAGCACTCCGACTCCCTGAAAGCCACGATCTGCTTGGCCTTTTTCGCACCGATTCCCTTGACGCTTTGCAGCTCTTTGGCCGATGCACTGTTTATATCCACCGCACCAAATAGTGCGACAGCCGAGAGGAGTGTGGCCAAAAAAAGTTTCATACAGGTATCCTTTGTTCGGTATTGTGAATCAAATTATAATAAAAACAATTGCAAAAAGCAATAAAAAATATAGATTGACACCAAAACAGTTTGTAGTAGAGTGAAATTTGTTTATTATTGCATCAGAGCGAGGAAGGTGAGGAACACATAGTTTTAAAAGTTTAGACTGTTTCGATTATAAAAAGGAGATTCATCGACCCACTTTCTGATTCTTCTGAAAGCGAGGTAAATAGCGGCCGAAGATAAAGAACAATATCAATCTTCACCTTTTTCTCGTTTCCGGGAGCCAAGACTTTCAAGCTCTTTGACGATGAAGTCCAGGTAGCTGTTATCTTCGATGAAGGAGTCAATGAGCTCTTGCTTCAACTCTTTATCAATATTGTCAATGATGTTGAATATCGTCTCTTCGAAAGCGTGCAACTCATTATTGATAATAGCCCATACGATATCTTCATCAATGCCGAAGTATTCATGCGTAATCTGGTTTCTGAAGTCGACTATTTTTCTGTAACGACTCTCAAGAAGATTGTGGTTTAAAAGGTGTTTGCTGGCCTCTCCCAAAATCTCGAACTCTCTAATGACACAGTCCCAGTCTGTGAAACTGTGCATCAGGTCTTGTGCACTATCAAATTTTGAAGCGACTTTTTTTATTTTTGCGAGAGCTATGAAACAGTCGAAAACAAATAGCTCGACAGTGCGCCCTCTTTTAGCGGAGTCAGACATATATAAAGTCTTTTTTTATCCTGTTTTTTACAAAGGTCTTCATTGATTTAAAAGTACCGATATCGACAGGTTTTTCGAGATAGTTCTGCAAATAGTTTTTCGCATCTATTATATCAAAGCCGCTTTTTGGATTCATTTTTGTTATTGCTAAATCGATGTCGCTATCATCTTTTGCATCGCCTCGTGCGTATGAGCCAAAAATTGCGATCTCTTCGATACCAAAACGGTTGCGTAAAACAGCTTTCACATTTTTTAGCCGTGATACGAGTTCGTTTGTCGTCATTAAACTCTCTTTTTTAATCAATTATATCTTACTTTATGTCAATACAGAATTAAAAGATTAAATACTGGAAGCAGCGGCAAAAGACAATCTTTTGCGAAATAGAGACTTTCGCAATGTTCTGAAAATGAATTTTCAAGAGGCTATATGTAAATCTACGGCAGGAGAACTCCTTTTTTCAGAAGGCATCACTGCATCAGAGCGAGGGAGGTGAGGGCAGGGTATATCACGACATTGATCCAGGGCATCCAGTGGGGGATCGGCATCGAGAGCATTGCGCGAAACTCCGGCGGTATCCGCGAACTTTGCAGTTTTTTTATCATCCACAGTTTCGTTGCGATGTCCGCACCTTTCATTACCGCGACTATGGAGAGCAGTATCGAGTGGGCACCGAAATATAGGTATATGAACAGAAGCAGATAAAACGACGGGTGCATCAAAAACAGCAAAAAGATGTTTTTGCGGTAATAGCGCTCTACATTTTCTAGCATTCCGCCGAGTGTGGCGGCCTGCTGCCAGCGGCTTTCGAACAGTTCGCAAAATATCAGCGCCGATAGTGCGTAGATGTGTGTCGTATCCATGAGCGGGATTTTACACCTTTTTGGCTAAAATGTCATAATTTGAAGTAAAGGATAGTCCGTAAATGCAGCCAGAATCGATTCTCGTTACCGGTGGTGCCGGATATATCGGCAGCCATGTCGTCAAGCAGCTGCTCGAGCTTGGCGATGCCAAGATCACTATCATAGACAACCTCTCTACCGGTACGCTCGGTAGGATAGAGGCTCTTTCGGCGATAGCCGACCGTCCGGAGCGTATCGACTTCATAGAGGCCGACCTTGCCGACTTTTCCATGATCGAGGGGATTTTCAAGAGCAGACGGTTTGACGCTCTGATCCATTTTGCCGCAAGTATAGTCGTACCTGAAAGTGTGGAAAAACCGCTCAAATACTATATGAACAATACTGTCAATACGACAAACCTGGTCCGTCTTGCGAACCAGTACGGTGTGGGCCGCATGATCTTTTCATCGACGGCGGCCGTATACGGAGAGCCTGAGGAGATACCGGTCAGGGAGAGTACCAGAACCTCGCCCATCAACCCATACGGGATGAGCAAGCTGATGAGCGAGCGGGTCATAGAGGATACCGCAGCCGCAAACGGTGATTTCAAATTT
>JAMONQ010000159.1 GCA_027065635.1 Campylobacterales bacterium
AGGGTTTCTACTACTATCCGAGAATCAACAAGAAACTTCTAAGAGAGCATAGCGAAGGTTTGATATGCTCTTCCGCTTGCCTGCAGGGTGAAGTGAACTGGCATCTGAACCTTAGCGAGAGAAACCTCAAGTTCGGAGCCAAAGGGTATGAAAGGGCCAAAGAGGTCGCTCTGGAGTACAAAGAGATTTTCGGTGACGATTTCTATCTGGAGTTGATGCGCCACGGAATAGCGGATCAACACTATATCGACGAACAGGTTATCAGGCTGAGTATGGAGACCGGTATAAAGATAGTGGCCACCAACGATACCCACTACCTCTATCCGGAAGATGCCGAACCGCATGAAGCCTTCATGTGTATCGCGATGAACAAGCTTTATGACGATCCGGATAGACTAAGACACTCGGTACACGAGTTTTATCTCAAGTCTCCGGAAGAGATGGCGGCACTATATGCCGATATCCCGGAGGCTTTGGAGAATACGATGGAGATCGTCCAAAAGTGTGATCTCGAACTGGATCTTGGAAACCCGACTCCGCCAAATTTCAAATTTGCCCGTGACTATGCCGCGAGAGTGGGACTCGAGGTTCCGGAGCCGGAAAGTGAAAACAGTTTTGCCAATGATGAGGCACTTTTTGTACATGAGTGCAGAAAAGGTCTCGATGAGAGACTCAAGTTTGTAGATCCTCGAAGACACGAGGAGTATAAAGAGCGCCTCGAGACGGAAATGGAGATTATCAACCAGATGAAGTTCCCGGGCTATATGCTCATAGTTTGGGATTTTGTCAGGGAGGCGAAGGAGAGAGGTATACCGGTCGGTCCGGGACGAGGCTCCGCCGCGGGGAGTCTTGTAGCCTATTCACTCGGTATTACAAATATCGATCCGATGAGGTATGACCTTCTTTTTGAGCGTTTTTTGAACCCGGAGCGCGTCAGCATGCCGGATATCGATATGGACTTCTGCCAGGCGAGACGCGGTGAGATTATCGACTATGTGGTACAGAAGTATGGCCGCTACAACGTAGCGCAGGTAATTACATTCGGTTCTCTTCTTGCCAAAGGTGTCATTCGTGATGTCGCCAGAGTACTTGGAGTAAGTTATGCCGAAGCCGACAAGATGGCGAAACTGATTCCGGACGAGCTCGGGATTACCCTAAACGGCAAAGGGAAAGAGGGTGAGGACGGATTCAAGCCCGGTGCCTACCAAAAGGAGCCCAAGCTCAGGGAGCTGATAGAGACGAACCCGACGGCTGCGCGTGTCTGGAAGTTCGCCCTTGCGCTTGAAGGGTTGAAGAGAAACGCAGGTATGCATGCGGCCGGCGTGGTTATCTCCAACGAAGAGCTCTGGCACAAGACTCCTCTATACAAACCCTCCGGGGAAGAGACACTCGTGACCCAGTATTCTCTCAACTTTCTCGAAGATGTCGATCTGATCAAGTTCGACTTTCTCGGGCTGAAGACTCTGACCGTCATAGACAATGCGGTGAAGCTTGTCAAGAAGCGCCACGGGACAACGATAGACCTTGACAATATGCAGATGGACGATCCAAAGGTCTACGAAACCATAAGAAGCGGTGAAACGGTAGGGATGTTCCAGATAGAATCAGGAGGGATGCAGCAGCTCAACGCCAAACTCAAACCTGACAACTTCGAAGATCTCGTCGCGGTACTCGCTCTTTACAGACCCGGACCGATGGAGTCTGGAATGCTTGACGACTTTATCGAGCGAAAGCACGGCAGGCAGGAGATCACATACATGTTCCCGCAGCTCGAGGAGATATTGAGGCCTACATACGGTGTCATCGTCTATCAGGAGCAGGTTATGCAGATCGTTCAGACGATCGGCGGATTCAGCCTCGGAAAAGCGGATATCGTCCGCCGTGCCATGGGAAAGAAGAAGTTCGATCTCATGCAAAAATACAAGAGCGAGTTTGCACAGGGTGCGAAAGAGCAGGGGCTCGATTACGAGAAGGCGGCGGAGCTTTTCGATCTCATTGAAAAGTTTGCGGGGTACGGGTTCAACAAGTCTCACTCCGCCGCCTATGCGATGGTGACCTATCAGACGGCATACCTGAAGACCCACTATCCGGCCGAGTTCATGGCCGCACTGCTTACAAGCGAAAAAGATAATACGGACAAGGTCGTCAAATACATAGATGAGGTAAAGCGACTGGGTATCAAGCTTTTGGCTCCCGATATAAACCGCTCCGCACTCGAGTTCACTCCGGCAGGTGACGATGACGGAGATGTGATCCTGTTTGGTCTCGGAGCTATAAAGGGTGTCGGTGATGCAGCTGTCAACGCGATTCTCTCTGCACGGGAAGAGGGGAGTTTTACCTCGCTCGATGACTTTGTCTCGAGAATAGATACCCAGAAAGTGAACAAGAAAGTTATAGAGTCCATGATCAAGGCCGGGGCTCTGGATGGATTCGGATATAGCAGGCGTGCCCTTCTGGAGTCGATAGATGCGATAATAGAGGCGATGCACGAATCTGCAAGAGCCCAGCAGATGGCGGTCGGCTCGCTTTTTGGCGATAGTGAGGAGATGGTGAGTATCAAAGTCGATATCGTGCCCATGGAGGAGTACCCGCAAAAGAGCATTCTAGAGCTGGAGAAGGAGTCTTTGGGCTTTTACGTTTCGGGGCACCCTCTGGACCGCTTTAGAGATGAGCTTTCCAGTATCGACTATACTCTCTCGTCCGATCTCGAGCAGATTGCCGACGGCTCCGGGGCCCTGTTGATAGGAAAAGTTGAAGAGATTGTCACTAAAATTAGCAAAAAGGGGAACAAGTTCGGCATAGCGAACGTCATGGACCTTCACGGAAACATCGAGATAACGCTGTTTGAAAAGCAGCTCGAGCAGCTCGAGAAGATGGATTTGGACGAGCCGATAGGATTCAAAGTATCGATAACCCGCGACGGCGATTTTACACGTATGCGTGTCCACAAGATTCTCGAGCTAAAAGCGTGCCGCAAGGAGAAGGTGGAGACCAGGATGGTTGAAAAGCCACAGGAGCCGATGATAATCAGGCTCGATCTGAGTCATGAGAAGATGCGTGTATTGGAGGAGATATACAGGCTCGCACGAAGCCATCCGGGAAGAAAGCCGCTCAAAATTTTGCTTACATCCAAGCTTCAGGAGGTGGAGATAGAGTCCTCCGTATACGTGGATGAGCAGCTAAAGGGTGCGCTCGAGAGAATCGGGGAGGTAGAAGTCTTCGCCACGGCATAAAAAATGTTAAAAGATGGTCGATATTGCTTTGTATATATCGATGAAGGTCTTTTTATGTCGCAATACCATCTATTGGGAAGACAGCCGATTCTAGATGAAAACAAACGTATTTTCGCCTACGATCTCTTTTTCAGAGACGAAGACCGGAAGCCGGACAAAACTCCGGGGCGCTTCGCTACGATATCTGTACTGACCAAGGTTCTAAACCAGTTCGGCGCCAGGGAAATTCTTGGCTCCTATAAAGCGTTCGTTCGAGTGGAGCGGGAGTTTTTGTTCAACGATCTCATACTCGATATGCCCAAGGATATCTTCGTCTTTTCACTGCTTTACGATATGCCGTTTGATATGAATATCGCAAGAAGGATACTCGAGCTTAGACGAAAAGGGTTTCAAATAGCTCTTAACGATGCGATTCTGGATGATGAACTGCTTAAAAGAATCGGTCCTCTTCTGCCGCACTTCAGCTACATAAAAATAGATGTTCAAAAGAGTCCCAAAGATAGATTCGCCCATCTTCTCGGCCGAATAAGACTTTACGATTCGGAGCTTATAGCTACCAAGGTCGAGTCGCCTGAAACTGCACAGTTTTGCGAAGATATGGGTTTTGAAAGATTTCAGGGTTATTTTTTCGCCAAACCGAAAGTCCTGAAACAGCAGAAGATCGACCCTCACTACAGAAGTGTCATTCAGGCTTACAATCTACTTATCTCCAATGCGGAGGCTGAAGAGATAGCTTCGTATCTCGAGCAGCACAGCGCGCTTTCACTACAGCTTCTAAGGTATGTAAATTCCGCCGCTCTCTCCCTTGCAAGAAGAATCTCCTCGATACAGGAGGTGATCCTCCTTTTAGGAAGGCACAACGTCGCGCAATGGCTCATGATGATCATCTACGCACAGTCCGTGGAAGGAAAAGCGGGGACGACACCCTTGGCTCTTATGGCAAAAAACCGGATGGAGCTAATGCGCGGAACGTGGAAACTCATGTATCCGGATGCACCGCGTAAAGAGCTTGACGAAGCGCACTTCGTAGGAGCGCTCTCACTGTTGGAGGCTGTGATGCAGGCACCGTTGCAAAAGATACTGGACGAATTCAATATCTCCGACGATATAAAGTCCGCACTGCTTCATAGACGCGGAAAGTATGCCCATGTCTATATGTTCGTAGAGTCGATAGAGAAGTGTAACCAGCCGGCTATCGATCTTTTTTTAAACCGTTACAGGATCAAAAGAAGCGACTACGACAGACTGATCTATGAGACTGCGATCATGGTCAACAGGCTCGAAGAGGAGTTCGAATCCATTTAGTCTGACCGGTTAGAGAGCTTCTTGTCCCTTTTTGGGAAGATGTATGGTAAATCTTTTTGGAGATGTCGAAACAGTAATAGATCCTCTATGCGCCTCTACGATCTGTCTGGCAAGAACCATGCCGAGTCCGTTTCCTTTTGTTTTGGTGGTATAAAAGGCTTCGAACAGTCTCGTGTCGTCAGGTAGAGCCACTCCGCTGTCTTCTATATGAAAATTGAAAAACTCGTTACACTCTTCGAAGCGTATCCACACATCGCCACTCTCTTCTTCACTCTCCTCCACTGCGTCAATTGCGTTGAAGATGAAGTTTTGCAGCGCCAGTGCCAACAGGTTTGCATCCGCATAAACGGTCGTTTCCGGAAAGTCGTAGTGAAACGTTATCGACTTTATGTAAGTATACGACTCTACCGCGGCCCGACACTCCTTTTCGAGCTGTTGCAACGGAATCGGTCGGATTGTCGGATCGACCCCTTTTGAGTACATTAGAGTGCTTTTTATTATCCTCTCCACTCTGAATAGGGATCTTTTGATCTCGTCTACAATCGGTCTGTTTTTCGGGACTACACGTCTGGACAAAGAGGAGACCAGCAGTGCTATGGAGCCGATAGGATTGCGTATCTCATGGGCGAGGTGCGCCGCCATCTGTCCCATGGAGGCGAGTCGCTCTTTGCGTTTTTGTTCTGTAATGTCCGTAGCGCTTACGATCGTTTTCTCTTCGCTTCTTGATATCTTCACCAAAAATGAGCGCTCTTTGAACGAAAGCTCCGTCTCTTTGTTGTTCGTATCGACGAAATTCAAAAGACCGTCGAGTTTCTCGGCTTCGCTGTTGTGAAGAAATATGGAGCCGTCTTCGTTGAGGACCCACAGGGCGTTTGGCAAGACTTCTATTATCTGCTTGATCAGACTCTGGAGCTGGTTGTAGGAGCTGGTAAGAGTGATATACTCCTTTTCGACATTGTATGTCTGCTCTATCAGGCTCTCGAGCTGGTGCAGAAGTGTCTGTTTTTCACCCTCTTGCATGGTAGACGGGAGTTTGAACTCGTTCAAGCCAGAAGCCTTTCGAAGTCTTCAAGATCGAAGAAGAGTAGCTGAGGGTCTTTGAGACTTTCAAGCTCTTTGCTGAAGCCGCTTTTTGAAAAGAGAGCGAAGTAGTCGGGCTTCAGTCCGGATCGTTCACACTTTTGCTTCAGTTTGCTAACCAGGCTTTTGCATACTTTGCGACCTTTCCACTTGCATTCGCCTACGATTATGCGATTCGCCGCCGTTTTGGCCATCAGGTCGAATTCGTTGTGCCTGTCCCAGTAGTTTCCCTTTTCGAAAACCGGATCTACACTTTCGAACCTCTGTTTGATCAGAGCGTTGGATAGATCTTCGAAAATGAAACTGACGTGTCTGTCGAAATCTCTATCGAAACTTTCGAAAAAGGTGCTGAAGTCACCCCTTTCGATTTCACTGGCGTGCGGGTATACGAATGTGTACCAAAAGCGAAAGAAAGGGTGGGTGAATTTGATTTTTGGCCATACCGTATAGCCTCTGTCTACCTTCTTCCTCTTTTTTCTTTTTGTATCGGGAAGTATCTCTCTGGAGTTTTCCCTGTATAGCATTCCGATTCTCTGGAGCTCCTCTAGTGTGGCATATCCTTCACCTCTTCCGCATCCTGCACGCTTGAAGATATTGATGAGCTTACCGTCACTCGCAGCGACGGCGCGAAGCATTCTCATGCTTTTTGTTTCGAAGCTCGGAGGCGGCAAGACCTTGGTTTTCAAGAAGTCGTAGCGTTCGAGGATATTTGAACCGATCGAAGTTGAAAGCGAGTCGCTGAAGCTCAAAACGACATACTTCTCCAGACCGCCGAAAACCGCATAGTGTTCGATAAGGTTTTCGATCTCCAGATGCGGAAAACGGGTGTAAAAAAATCGAAACTTTTCTATCTCTTATCTTCCTTTTCAAACTTTCTACTTCAATTATAACACAACATGGTAGAATCCTTTGTATGAAACATTTTGAAATAGAACGCAGATTTCTGCTATATCCATGCTCTATGAGGAGGTTCCTGAAGAGTCAAGGTATCTCTTATGAATCGGTGCCGATTCTCCAGTTCTATCTGGTGGCAAAGGAGGGAGAGGTACTAAGATATCGCAGATGCGGCGACAAATATATCCGCACTGACAAATTCGGCAAAGGGATGGTAAGAGAGGAGTATGAAGAGAGTGTCGGTCGGGATGAGTTCGAAGATGCGATGGAGAGAAACAGAGGCGGTGTGATAAGAAAGAGAAGGTTCGTTTTCAAACTCGACGGCAGGAGTTTTGAACTCGACAGCTTCAAAGCTTCCCTTAAAGGTCTGAATATTCTTGAAGTTGAATTCGATAGCGAGAAAGAGGCCGACAGTTTCGAGTTACCGGAATGTTTCAAAAAGCTACTTGCGGCCGAGATTACGGATATGGAGAAATTTTCGAACGGAGCACTATCCAAAAAAATGAAGATTCCCTCCATCGAGACTCCTCTCGTCGATCTTTTAAAGAGTATCGACGAAAGGGAGAGTTTCTTGAAAGCATCCGTCAAATTGAAGCTTGCTCCTTATGAGAGTACAGCCCACTCTTTAAAAGCGATACTCTATACCCTTTTGCGCACGATCGAAGATAACAGGATGGAGATTCTTGAAGGCACCGACGATCCT
>JAMONQ010000160.1 GCA_027065635.1 Campylobacterales bacterium
GCCCAAGCATTCGCTTAAAAGAGTGGCTTTGCGGTACCTTCCCTCGCAGATCGTATCTCGCAAAAAAAAGGGTTTCTCCTACCCCTTTGCCGAGTGGCTTCACGAAAGCGGCGAAATTTCCGTCATAGAGAATGTGAACAGACGATTGGGGCTTTTTAGACCGGATGCTGTGGAGTTCATCGTGCAAAAGTCCAAAAAAGGGAGATTCAAGCATCATCTCTATGCTCTCTGGTTTCTTTGTAAATGGCTCGAAAAAAGGGTTTGATTCGATTTGTCTCTTGTAAAGAGCGCAGCGAAGGTTTTTGTATCGGTAACTGCATGAAGGGTCGATTAATAAATCTTAACTTTTCTTACGCTTCGAATGAAATCTATTTTTAAGAGAAATTATTTATCATATAGGATATACTTTTTTTGCAAAAGCGCCGGTCGCCGTATATATACAGAATCGATTCACGATTGGAGTGTAAAGTTATATGGAGGAAGCGGGTACTCTTCGTATATCTGAAGCTACCGATATCGACGATGTGACGCAAGAGTTTTTTCGAACCGCCAAAAGATGAACCAAGGATCCTAAAACATTGAGACGGTTATGTTGAATGTACTGATTGTTGAAGATGAGGTTATCATAGCCCTCCATATCGAGAGCATAGTAAAGGAGTCGGGATACATTCCCGTAGGTATAGCGACCGATGCAAACGAGGCGCTGAGATATGCGGACAACGAGAAGATAGATCTTGTGATATCGGACGTTCGTCTTAGAAACAGCAGAGACGGAATAGAGGTTGCCGAAGAGATACAGCTCGAACACGGCTGTGCGGTAATCCTGATCACGGCGTACAAGGATCAGGATACACTCAAAAGAGCTCTGAATCTCGAACTGGACGGATATCTCGTAAAGCCTTTTGACGAGGAGGAGCTAAGAGCGCTTCTTCGCAGAGTGGCCTGGCGGCACAAGGGGATATAGCGGCAGTGTGAAAAGCAGGCCGTTTTCGCCCTAACTCTTCGACAAGGCTTTTTCAATGCGTCTTTGTATTCCGAGCAGAGGATCTCTCGTCAGATCCGGGAATGTTCCGTGTATCCCTCTGCCGTCTTCGCCGTGGCATCCGCCGCAGTTGCTGACGTAGAATATGCGCCCCTCTTTTATCCACTCCGGACGGGATGGGCTCTTTCCTGAAAGTGTCACTACATACGCCGCGATTTTGGGTGCGGCGTCACTGTCGGCGAAACCCTCTTGCATTTCGCCGTAGGCGAACCCGAGGTTTTGCGAAGAGCCGCGGTTTATAATATTCTCTATATATTTTTCGAGGTACGGTGTAGAACGCAAAAGTGCGATACGCTTTTTTATATCCTTCTCCCGACACTCCGGACACTCTATGTCTTCACTTTTTTCGTGTGAGTGGATCGTCTCTTCTTTGGCGGCGGGCATATTTATCCAGAAAGAGAGAGCTACGATCACGATTATGGCAAGCAAAAGAGCGGGATATTTGAAAGAGTCCGGCATCACTCTCCCAAAATTCTGGGCAGCGTAATGCCGGTTTGGGCCTGATACTTGCCCGATTTATCCTTGTAGCTTACTTCGCACGGTTCGTCGCCTTCGAAAAAAAGCACCTGGGCGATCCCCTCGTTGGCGTAGATTTTTGCCGGAAGAGGCGTCGTATTGGATATTTCTATCGTGATGTGTCCCTCGAACTCCGGCTCGAACGGTGTGACATTCACGATGATGCCGCATCGGGCGTATGTGCTTTTGCCAAGACAGATCGCAAGCACGTTTCTCGGTATCCTGAAGTACTCTACCGTACGGGCCAGGGCGAAGGAGTTTGGGGGGACTATGCAGACATCCCCTTCGATATCGACTACGTTGCGGTCATCGAAACGTTTCGGGTCTACAACTTCCGCGTTTACGTTCGTGAAAATTTTGAATTCGTTGCTCACTCTTATGTCGTATCCGTAGCTGCTTAGGCCGTAGCTTACGACGCCCTTGCCGACCTGGTCTTCGCAGAACGGCTCTATCATTCCCTCTTTGAGTGCGGTTTCGCGTATCCAGCGGTCGCTTTTAAGCCCCATGAGTATCCTTTGTGAAAATCTTTTTTCAGCTTCCGAGTGTATGAAAATTAGGGTTCGGTTCAAAAAAATTGTGTTATTATATCAAATTAAAACCCCCATAATACCGGAGAAAAAGATGAACCTGAAAGAGATAAAAGATCTGATAAAAGTTTTCAATTCAAGCAGTCTGAGCAAGCTGAAAGTGGAAAACGGCGATTTCGGCCTGACACTCGAAAAGGGCGGCAGTGCGCCCGCTGCAGCCGCTCCCGCACAAACTGCGGCCCCGGCTCCGGCGGCCCCGGCCGCCGCACCGGCAAAAAGCGAGAGCGAGAAGAGTGTCCCGGACAATGCAGTATATATCACCTCTCCCATGGTCGGCACGTTCTATCGCGCTCCCTCCCCCGACTCCCCGCCTTTTGTAAAAGTGGGCGACAGCGTAAGCAAAGGGCAGCCTCTTTGTATCCTGGAGGCGATGAAGATCATGAACGAACTGGAGGCGGAGTTCGATTGCAAGATTCTCGAGATTCTCGTCGAGGATGGTCAGCCCGTAGAGTACGATATGCCTCTCTTTCTTGTCGAGAAGGTATGATCTATGGCCGAAATAAAGCGTATCCTCATCGCCAACAGGGGTGAAATCGCCCTAAGAGCCATCCGCACGATCAAGGAGATGGGAAAGGAGGCCGTAGCGGTCTACTCTACGGCCGACAAGGAGGCGAGCTATCTGCGGCAGGCAGATGCGACGATCTGTATAGGCGGCCCGAAAAGTGCGGAGAGCTATCTGCATATCCCCTCGATAATCGCGGCAGCCGAAGTCAGCGAGTGTGACGCCATATTTCCCGGCTACGGCTTCTTGAGCGAAAACCAGAACTTTGTCGAGATATGCGAATTTCACAATATCAAGTTCATAGGTCCCAGCGTCGAAGTGATGGCCATGATGAGCGACAAAAGCAAGGCCAAGCAGGTTATGAAGGAGGCCGGCGTACCGGTCATTCCGGGCAGTGACGGAGCGATCAGGGATGTGGAAGAGGCAAAGAGGCTCGCCAGGGAGATGGGCTTCCCGGTCATACTGAAGGCCGCCGCAGGCGGCGGCGGACGAGGTATGCGTGTAGTCGAGGACGAGAGCTATATAGAAAACGCCTATCTCGCGGCAGAGAGTGAAGCGATAACCGCCTTTGGCGACGGGACTATCTATATGGAAAAATTCATAGAGAACCCGCGCCACATAGAAGTACAGGTCCTCGCCGACAGCCATGGAAACGCCGTGCATATAGGAGAGCGTGACTGTTCGATGCAGCGTCGCCACCAAAAGCTGATCGAAGAGTCGCCGGCGCTTTTTCTCGACGACAAGACAAGAGCCGAGCTCCACGAGGCGGCGGTCAAGGCCACCAGGCATATAGGTTATGAGAGTGCAGGTACTTTCGAGTTTCTGGTAGACAAGCATAAAAACTTCTACTTCATGGAGATGAATACCCGCTTGCAGGTCGAACACTGCGTCAGCGAGATGGTAAGCGGTATAGATATTATAGAGTGGATGATCCGTATAGCGGAAGGCGAAAAGCTTTTCGATCAGAGCGACGTCGAGCTCAAGGGGCACGCCATAGAGTGCCGCATCACAGCCGAAGATCCGGTCACATTCATGCCGTGTCCCGGCAAGATCAACAAGTGGATAGCTCCCGGCGGCAAGGATGTGCGGATCGACTCACATGCCCATGCGGGCTATATCATTCCGCAGCACTACGACTCGATGATAGGAAAAGTGATAGTCTGGGGCGAGGATCGCGAAAGAGCGATCAAAAAGATGCAAAGAGCCATGGACGAGTTCGAAGTGGGCGGCATCAAGACGGTCATAGATTTTCACCGCCGAATGATGCGCAATCCCGACTTCATAGAGAACCGCTTCGATACCAAATATCTCGAATCGCACCTCTAAAGCCCTCCTCTTTCGAGGAGAGGCCAGTTAGAATTTCCAGAGCAAAGATAGTTTCTGCTGTATGTTTACGGAGTCCACGCTCCCGTAAAGAGGGGGTGTGGAGTCGTAGTTGTACGTAAACGAAAAGAGCAGAAAGAAGTTTTTGTATACAGGAGTCTGGAACTCCGCGAGCGAGTATAGATTCAGATCGGACCAGGCGCCGACTCTGGGCTGATAGTAGATATATGCGTTGAGTCTCGCCCTGGACGGAAAAGATTTCGTATAGAACAGGTAGCCGCTTAAGCGTATATTGTTTTGCGTCGGATCGGTCTGCGGATGGATAAACCGTATACGCTCATATATGGCACCGACTCCGAGATAACCCTTGCCGAAATCTTCCCTCTCAAAAAACCTCCATCTTATATCGCCGCCGGTTACGAAACGGTAGTCTACCTCGTTTATCCTGTTGTTTTCCGTCTGTACGAAGAGTTCCGGGTAGAGATTTTTTGTAAGTCGATGCAGGTATCTGAAGTGTGCCGCTCCTCTGTTTTCTATCGATTTGCCTTCCGTGTCGGTGTACTTGTAGCCTCCAAAGCCCCACAGAGCGAAGCTTTCGTTATTGTCGTATCGAAGGTTCAAGTCGGTATCGATCTCCGTTTTGTCCGTAGTGCCTCTCTTGCTGGATAGCGAAAGGGCCGCAGATCCGCTGAGTCCAGGCCGCTCTCCTATCTCTATCGGTGTGACGTCGATATACGCAAAAAGGGGCAAAGAGAGTAAAAAGAGAGATAGAAGCTTTTTCACGGGAATCTCTTTCTACGGTGCCCGCACCACTTTGACTTTCGCCGCGGCTCTTAGCTTTTCGAAGTGGCTCTCTATCGCTTCTTGCTGCTTTTGCTCCATCCATCGCGCAAAGACCTTCTCCTTCACCTTCTCGTAGGGGAGGGGCTTTGGATCGATAAAGCGCTGAACGAGAAAGGTGACATAGGCGCCCCCTACGGGGATGATCCTGGTAAACTCTCCTTTTGGCGTTTGTGTCAGCAGATAGAGAAGTTCCGGCTTGAGTTCGTCGCTTTTTAGCACTTCGGTTTTCCTGTTGACTCCCGCAACGGCCGCAAGGGGGTTGCTCATGATCTTTTGCAGAGCTTTCGCATCGGTTGCGGAGTACTGGATAACCTCGATCTTTTGGGGCATACTGAACTCTTTTGCATGGAGCCGGTAGTACTCTTTCAGTGTATCTTCGCTTGGGGCCTGGATCTTTGTGCTCAAAATCTTTCTGTAGAGTCTATCCTGAAGAAGCTTCTCCTTGATCCTCTTTTTGTACTCTTCCCAGTCCACTCCCTGCTTTGCCAGTATGCTTCTCATCTTAAGGGAGTCTATTCCGTTTTGGCGTGCGATCCGCTCTATCTCGTCGTTTATGTCGAACTCGTCCACACCGATTCCGAGTCGCGAAAGCTCCTCCTCCCTGATCCGTTTTTTTATAAGGAGTTCTACCGCCTTGTTTTTCGGAATATTGAGTGACTTTTCGGTTTTGTATATCTCGTATAGGGTGATCGGCTTGCCGTTGACCACGATGCTTACGGCATCCACAAGTCCGGCTGTCGCCGCGGTTGCGGCCAAAACGGACGCAAAGAACAGATGAGTCAGCTTTTTTCTCATAATCGGTATCGATACCTCTCTTTATATATTATATATTGTCGCCTCTGTCGGGTCGGTTACGGTCGATATTGTATCAGCTTTTTATCTAAAAGAAACTATAATACCCCAAACAACCAACACTCAAGGAATCCAAGAATATGGTAGTGACACGTTTTGCCCCGTCTCCGACGGGCTTTTTGCATATAGGCGGGCTGAGGACCGCTCTTTTCAACTATCTGTGGGCGCGCCGCAACGGCGGAGAGTTCAAACTGCGTATCGAGGATACGGATCAGAGCAGGAACTCGGCGGAGGCTACAAAGGCAATCCTGGAAGCATTCGACTGGGTGGGAATGGATTATGACGGCGATCCGGTATATCAGTCGGATCGTTTCGATCTGTATCGAAGCTATATCATGAAGCTTCTGGACGAGGGGAAAGCCTACTATTGCTATATGAGCAAAGAGGAGCTCGACAAGCTTCGCGAAGAGCAGATGGCGAGAAAAGAGAGGCCGAGGTATGACGGGCGTTACCGCGACTTCACCGGTGAGCCGCCAGAAGGTGTGGATCCGGTGGTGCGCATAAAGGCTCCTCTGGATGGCGAGATCGTTTTTGAAGACGGCATAAAGGGTACTATCACGATAAGTGCCGACGAGGTTGACGACTTTATCATCGCAAGAAGCGACGGAACTCCCACCTACAACTTCGTCGTTGCCGTCGACGATGCGCTTATGGGTATGACCGATGTCATTCGAGGAGACGACCACCTCTACAATACTCCCAAGCAGATCATAGTATACGAGGCGCTCGGCTTCAAGCTTCCACGCTTCTATCATGTTCCGATGATTCTTGGCGAAGGCGGCAAGAAGCTCTCCAAGCGCGACGGTGCGGCGGATGTGATGGATTACAAGCGTGCCGGGTACCTGCCGGAGGCTCTTTTGAACTTCCTGGTTCGTCTTGGATGGAGCAGAGGGGATCAGGAGATATTCACCATGGAGGAGATGCTCGAGTATTTCGATCCGGCCGATATCAACGCCTCCGCTTCGCAATACAATCCGGACAAGCTCCTGTGGCTGAATGCCCACTACATTAAAAACAGCTCCAACGAACGGCTGGCCGGGTTGCTGGAGGAGTTTGGGGTCTACTTGCTAAGCCACGACAAGAGAGAGATTTTGCTCGATATATTCAAGGAGCGGTGCAAAACTCTCAAAGAGATGGCCGAGCAGATAAAAGAGGTTCTCGAAAGGCCGGAAAATTACGACGAGAAGGCCATTAAAAAGGCTATGAAGGGTGAAGCGGTACAGATTCTCTCTTCGTTTGCCGAGAAGCTGAAAAAGAGTGAGGATCTGCATCTGCCAAGCGATTATCATGCCGTTTTGGAAGAGTTCGTAAAGGAGAGGGGCATAGGATTCGGCAAGATAGGAATGCCTCTTAGAGTGGCGCTCATAGGAAGACTCGGAGGTCCTGATCTAAGTGACGTCATGAGCGTTATAGGGGTAAAAGAGAGTGTTGAGCGAATAGAGAGACTGATAAATCAAGTGAAAGAGTAATATGCCGCATACCATTACAAAAGATGAGATACTCCGCTACCATGAAGGGGGAAAGATAGGTGTAGAGATCACCAAGCCGTGCGACAGTGCGAGGGATCTTTCGATGGCCTATACGCCCGGAGTGGCGGAGCCGTGTCTGGAGATAAAGAGAGATCCGTCTCTCGGTTACAGCTACACAAACAGAGCCAACCTGGTCGCCGTCATCACAAACGGTACCGCCGTGCTGGGACTTGGAGACATAGGCGCACTGGCCAGCAAGCCGGTAATGGAGGGCAAATCTGTCCTTTTCAAGAAGTTCGCCGGCGTGGATGCTTTCGATATCGAGATAGATGAAAAGGATCCCGAAAAGCTGATAGCTATCTGTAAGGCGCTGGAGCCGACTTTCGGCGGCATAAATCTCGAAGATATCAAGGCTCCGGAGTGCTTTATGATCGAAGAGAGACTCAAAGAGATCACGAATATTCCTGTCATGCACGACGATCAGCACGGTACCGCCATCATAACCACGGCAGGACTGATCAACGCTCTGGAGCTTACAGGCAAGGATGCGGCGAAGATGAAAATCGTCGTAATCGGTGCAGGTGCGGCCGGTATCGCCTGTGCAAGGATGTATCGCCAGCTGGGTGCCAAAAAGATCATTCTCGTAGACTCGAAAGGGGTGGTTCACAGCGGCCGGAACGATTTGAATGGATACAAGGCGGAGTTTGCCTTGGAGACGGACGAGAGGAGTCTCGAAGATGCGATGCGCGGAGCCGATATGATGCTTGGACTATCCAGAGCCGGGCTGGTGACAAAGGAGATGGTCGCTTCGATGGCGCCAAACCCGATTATCTTCGCCCTTGCCAATCCGGTCCCCGAGATTTTGCCGGAGGTTGTGGCCGAAGTGAGGGACGACGTTATGATGGGAACGGGAAGAAGCGACTATCCAAATCAGGTCAACAACGTTCTTGGATTCCCCTTTATCTTCCGCGGTGCACTGGATGTGCGCGCTACGGCAATCACCGAAGGGATGAAGATGGCGGCCGCAAGGGCGCTGGCGGATCTTGCCAAAGAGCCTGTACCACAGTATGTCAAGGATGCCTATGGCGGGATCGATCTCTCTTTTGGACGCGACTACCTTATTCCGAAGCCGTTTGACAAGCGGGTACTTTTATGGGAGTCTGCCGCCGTTGCAAGAGCCGCCTACGAAGAGGGCGTTGCCCAGGTAGAGAGCTTCGACTACTGCGGGTACAGGGCGAAGCTCGCGGCGGATATGGGTCTGATCACGGCAGATCCTTGCGAGTGACTCTCTTTTATAGAGGGTTTTCCAGTGTGATCTGCACGAGCGAATTGACAAGCATGGAGATCTCTTCGATACTTTGCTCACCTTTTTGCTCGAGAAAGGTGTCGAAACTCTCCTGAAGCATGCGATATCTCTCTTCGCAGTCGTGAAGGTAGCTCTGCAGGGCCTCCTCTATCGTTTCACCCTTTCTTTGGTAGTGGATCACCTTTTCGCTCAGTGAAGTCGCCGCAAACTCTATAAACTCTCCAAGCTGCTTTTTTATCGTATGTTCTTGCTCGTTTTTGGGGCGATACCTCTCAAGCGCTTCGAGTATTTCGTTGATGTGGAGCCTCTCTATGACAGAGCGCATCAGCCGTGCCGTTTCATTGAAAGGTCGATGGCTCTTTTCATGGAGAATAATGGTAGCTATCGCGAACTTCATATATGGAAGATGATGAAAAAATCTGTTGATATCGCTCTCATTTTCTACCGTTACGCGTATCGACTCCTCGGGGGCCCTTTGCATCATGGCAGAAATGTCGCTTTTATAGCGCAACAGCGCGGGAGCGTCGATCTGATCCGGCGGAAGGTGACGCATCATCCAGCTGATGCTGAAAGAGAGTGTGCTTTCGATCTCGAAAAGCAGGGAGTACTGTTTTTGGGCTTCTATCTTGTAGTCGTTACGGAAGATTTCGTAGCGAATGTCGTTGGCTCCGAAGAGCTGATTGCATATGAGGTAGCTTTTGACTTTCGATATCATTCTCTCCCGCCCGAGTTCGTCGAAGTCGCTTATAAACGTAATCCCGGCGTTGTTTACGATGCGGTTCGCCATGACTGTCGCCGATATTTCGCGTTTTAGAGGATGATCTATGATCTCGTCTTCATAGATCGCGGCAAATGTTTTGGGAAAATATTTGAGCAGGTACTCCTGGGCGAAGGCTTCTTCGAGAAAACTGCTCTCAAGAAGCAGATGTTTCAAAAAGATTTTCGTATAGGAAAGAAGTGTTCCCAGTACGGGACGGACAATGCCGCCCTTTTCATCCAGAATCTGATCTATCTTTTCATCTTTCGGTATATGAAACTGCTTGCGCCCGAAAACCGGAAGTTCGCGCTCGAGTATGGCGACGGTCTGCAAAAAAGGAATCAGATCGTCGCGGCTTCTTCGATAGTCCAGTGAGATTGCGAGAGACTGGTGATAGTTTGTCCAGAGGACCCTGTTGGTCACCATCTGCGCCTGTTTTTGCAGTGCGTCTATGCGGCTCGACTCATCCATCTGCCCTTTTTTTACGAGGTTTCCGAGGGTGATTTTCAGATTTACTTCGTAGTCGCTGGTATTTACGCCTGCGGAGTTGTCTATGGCGTCGAGGTTTATAAAACCGCCCAGTTTGGCGTACTCTATGCGTGCCGGCAGAGTAAACCCGAGATTACCGCCTTCGCATACGGCTCTTACCTTCAGCTCCGAAGCGTCTATACGTACATTTTCGTTTGCCTTGTCGCCTACGTCGAGATTGCTCTCCCAGCTCGCCTTTACATATGTACCTACACCGCCGTTGAAGAGCATATCGGCCTTTATCCGTAGCACAGCCTGCAAAAGCTCCTCACCGCTCATACTCTTTCTGGAGGTTTTTACGAGTTTTCTTATCTGCGGTGAAAGCGTGATCTCCTTTTCGTCTCTTCGAAAGACTCCTCCGCCTCTGCTTATCTTGCTCTTGTCGTAATATCTCCATCCCCCCTTCGGGCTCGATTCGAAAAGTCTTTTGCGCTCTTCGTATGAGGTTTGCGGGTCCGGGTCCGGATCTATGAAGATTTCGCTGTGGCTTACTGCGGCAAGAAGCTTGAAGTGGGGACTTGAGAGCATTCCGTTGCCGAAAACATCTCCGTTCATGGAGCCGATACCGATGACCGTAACGGGAGTTTCGTATATGTTTATTCCCTGCTCTATGAAGAATCTCTCCGTAGAGCGGAGAGCCCCCCTGGCCGTAATACCGAGCTCCTTGTGGCTGTATCCGCGGCTTCCGCCGCTGGCGAACGCGTCACCCATCCAGAAGCTCCGCTTGAGCGCAATTTCGTTGGCCCTGTCGCTCATATGGGCCGTCCCCTTGTCGGCGGCTACGACGAAGTATGTATCGTCATCGTCATAACGGACTATACGCTCATGTGTTATGACCTCTCCATCTTCGATATTGTCGACCATATCCAAAAGCGCATCGATATAGGCTTCGTAAAAGCGGGCGAATCTATCTTTTGTAAGCTCTTCTTTGGGCTCTCTTATTACAAATCCGCCTTTGGCTCCTCGGGGAATGATTATGGCGTTTTTACCCTCCTGTGTCAGCATCAGGGAGCGGATCTCTACGCGGAAATCCTCGAAGCGGTCGCTCCATCTGATACCGCCTCTGCTCACTTTGCCCATCCTGAGATGCACCCCGCTGAAGAGGTAGTGGTGAACGAACGTTTCTATGTGGGGCTGGATCCCTTTCAAAGCGCTTTGTATCTCGTACGTGCGTGTTTTGAACGCAATGCTCTCTTTCTGCATGAAGTAGTTTGTGCGTACCATCACCCTGATCATTTCGAAGATGGTTCTTATGACCATATCTTCGGTTATGTGGGTAATCGGGTGCAGCATCTGCAGAATTTTCTTCTCTATCTGCAGCAGCTGCCTCTTTCTTCCTTTCAAGTCTGGATCGAACTTTATGCGGAAGTAGTCCAGAAGGGTTTTGGTGATATCGTGATACTTGATCAGGACTTCGGTAATGGTCGCCGTATTGAACGAGAGTACAAGCTGGTTTTCAAAGTCTATGAGGGCATATAAAAGTGCAAGCTCTCTTGGAGAGAGGTTTTCAAGAAGTGTCATCTGAAGCAGCGGAGTGTTCGGAAGCGTCGGACTGCAAAGCATCATTTTGATAAGATCGAGGATATTTTCGCCGGCTCTTTTGATCTCATCTATCTGATCGTTCGCTATCTTGTAGCGGCTGACAAATATCTTTCTTCCTTCGTCTTCTATCTCGTACGATATTTCGCTGTGTATGCCGAGTCCGATATTTCCGAGCAGAGGGACCACTTCCGTAAGGAGAAAGTGGGTTGTACCGTATAGCTTCAGATACAATTTACCGCTTTTGTCCTCTATGAATTCGGCTGTGAAAGGATACGATGCAAGATCCTCTCTTATCTTTTCGGAAAGCTCCAGATCGTCGCTTCTTAAAATCTGCAGGCACGCTTCGGCATATCTTTTGTCAAACTCCATTTATCTCTCCTTTTTGGCCGCTCATCTTCGATTTCGGGGCTCGGGTTTCGGCTCCGGTTTTCCAAGCAGGTATCCCTGGGCAAAATCGACTCCGATATCTTTTATCTTTTCAAAGACCGCTTCCGAATGCACATACTCCGCAACGGTTTTGAGTCCGGCCGCTTTGGCGAAGTCGACTATCGTGCGCACTACAAGCTCGATATGCTCCGCTCTGTCTATCTCCCTGACAAGAGAGCCGTCTATTTTGAGTATATCCGCTCTTAGCTGAAGAAGCTTTTCGAAATTGGAGTATCCGCTCCCAAAATCGTCTATTGCCACTTTGCATCCAAGCTCCCTGATACTCTTAATGAACTTTGCCAGCAGTTCGTAATCCTCTATCTCCTCGCTCTCCACGATTTCGAACACCACTCTTTTTGCACAGGCTTCGTGATTGCGCAAAAGCTCCAAAATGGTATTGCGGTCGTGGGGATTCATAATGTCTCCGGCCGAGATGTTTACAGAAAACAGAGTATTCGACTCTTCGGCTATATCGAGTGTCTCTCTTAATATCGCCGCGGTTATCTCTCCGCTCAGCTTGGCCTCTCTGGCGGCATCGAGAAAGTAGGGCGGCTCCAGAACCGTACCGTTTTCTCCCCTCATTCTCGCTAGTGCTTCGTATTTTGCGACAGAGCCGCTCTCTATCTCCACGATCGGCTGGAAGTAGGGAATTATATCGTCGTTCGCGATTGCCCGCTTCAAGTGTTTGAGTGCCCTGATATTCTTCGAGATCTGTCTCGATGTATCGATCGATCTGTCGTATATGGTGTATCTGCGTCTCTTGGAAGCTTTCGTATGTTTTAGAGCCATATCCGCTGTTTCAAGAAGCTTGTTAGCGTAGCTTGCACCGATGGAGATCGATATGTCTATTACGATACCGTCTACATTGATGACCTTTTTGCCGAAACTTTTTATGATCTCTTTTATCGCGGCCTCGGTGCGCTCCTTGCTTTTGAATTCGTAGAGGATACCGAAGTCGTCTCCTCCGAGTCTGTACAGATTGGCTTCAAGAGGTTTCGGAACGATCTCTTTGAGTATCTGTGCACTCTGCCTCAAAACCATATCTCCGACTTTGGAGCCGTAAAACTCGTTTATGTGCTTGAACCTGTCTATATTTACGACTATAAGGGCCGGATGGTACATTCTTCTTTTTGCGGCTACGTAGGCTCTTCTGTTTTCGAGGCCGGTCAGGTGGTCGGTGGTCAGTGACTTCTTCAGCTGATCGGTTGCTTTTTTCAGCTTGATATTCTCTTTTTCGAAGCGGAAGATAAAGTATATGACGACAAGAATCGAGATGAGATAGAGGGTCAAAAAGAGTTCGCCTATCGAGTTGATATCGGAGAGATCTTTTTTGGATTCGATGGAGAAATCCTTTATCGTCTTTTCGATCTCGTGCTGAAAGTCGTCGCTTTGGATCGTATCGAGATAGATATGAAATGTCGGAAAATTGTCGAAGAAGAGCTCCAGGTGTCCCAGTGACGTCTGCAGCAGGCGTATCCTCTTTTTTTCGGAAAGTCCGTCTTTTATCCGCTGAAGCTCGGTTTTGTACTTTTCGATCTCTTTCAAAAGAGATTCGTCCAGTGCGTTTTTCGCCATGAACAAGATAGCGTTGATCTTTGAAAGGAGTATTATCACGCGGCGGTCGGTCGCGCTTTTCGTATCGAATATATCGTAGGCCTTCATGGCGAGCGTGGGAAGATATATCGCACTGTTTTTGAGAGATGCGTTGAGTGTTAGGAAGTCGTATACGGTTTTGGCGAATCTCTCGAAACGTTTCGATGCCTCCTCGAGGTCGCGCCTCGTTTTGATGAATGAGCTTTTTTGCAGATGGGGATCTTTCGATAACGCTTCGATCCTGCTGCGTATCTTTTTGATCTGGGTTAGAACCTTGTCGTTGTCGAAATATGGAAAATAGCTCGCCTGAAGTACCACTCTTTGCAACTCTATGAATTCGGTATCGAGACTTCTGAAGGAGTTTCCTATCTTCTGGGTGGCCATGAAGCTCTCTTTGAGAGAGTTTTGCTGATAGAGTATTATCCCTATGCCGAACAGGGCGGCGAAGATGGCCGCCGCCGTCTTGAGTATGAGCCACTTCATACGGCTACCGATCCTTTTTCAGTATCGAAGGCGACTCCCCGGTAAGACTTTTCAAAAATGCGACAAGAGGCTCGATCTCTTCGTCGAGGAGGTCGAATCCGAGGTTGTGGTATGCCATCTTCTTGAGAGCGATCTCAAGGGTTGGAGCGCTCCCGTCGTGAAAGTATGGAGCTGTAAGGGCTATATTTCTCAAGGTCGGTACCTTGTATACATTCTTGTCGGAAGGAGCTTGGGTGAGGCTGTATCTATCGGGGACCTTTTCATTCCACGGATATGGAAATATCAGCCCCATCTTCTGAAAGCTGTTTCCTCCGACGTTTATACCGTTGTGGCATGTAGCGCACCCGAGAGTCTTGAAGAGCATGTAGCCTCTTTTTTCGGCGGCGGTGAGATTCGTCTCCTTTCGCAGATAGCGATCGAACTTGCTGTTTGGGGTAAACAGCGCCTTTTCGAACTCCGCTATGGCATCGAGAGCGTCGTCGTGTGTCGGGGATTTCTTGTAGATCTTCCTGAACTTCTCGTTGTAGTATTCGCTGCTTTTTAGATAACGCTCTATATCTTCTGTCACCATTCCCATCTCGACCGGATTGTGAAGAGGTCCTTTGGCTTGCTCTTTTAGATCTTTCGCTCTTCCGTTCCAGAACTGTCTGAAGTTGAAGTAGCTGTTATATACGGTCGGAGCGTTTGCGTTGCCTCTTTTTCCGTGCGTTCCGATGGATACCGGTCTTGGATCGGCACCTCCGTGTTCGAAGCTGTGGCAGCTGACACATGCGACCGTTCCGTCCGAAGAGAGTTTTGGATCCATGAACAGAACCATACCGAGTTCCGCTTTTTCCCTGTCGTACGAAATAGTTCTCGGAATCGGCTTTATAGGCTCCGTCGCAGCCGCTGTAACGGAGAATAGAAAGAGTGTTGTGAAAAAATATGCAAGGGCCTTCATATCGGCTATTTTATCACAACTCTATGTGCGGCTGCCAGTCGGAAAAAACGTTTCAAAGCTCTCTTTTCCCTCCACTCCATTTTATAGTAGATCAGCCCCAGATACTCTCTGAGCTCTTTTTGGGAGAGCCCGTGCGCGGCGGCCTGGCGCTTCAGTATATATATCGGAATCTTTGGAGGATTTTTCAGGAAGTCTCGCGACAGCTTTTGGATCCGCTTGAAATGGGGCGGGTGGGCACAAAGACGTGCGAATACGAATGGCAGCCTCTCTTTGCGTTTCCACTCTCTGGCCAGATCGGTCGCCTCTCCCGGATGGCGGTGGTAGTAGTGCAGAGCCTTGTCTCCGATGAGAACCTCCCCGCCAAGATCCAGTACCTGGGCGAGAATATTCGACGTATCGGAGGCTTCATCCTTTTTTATGCCGCCCGGAAGAAGCAGAACGCTTCTTACCTCTCCGTCCGCTATTATGCCAAGATCCGTGCATCTGCAGTTTCGGCTCTTTATGCTCGAGATTACGGCTGCATCGACTCTTCTGGACAAAAAGGCCCTGTTTATCAGAGCGGGTACGGAGCCGTGTCTTTGCCATGCGCTCTTTTCGGCGCTGCTTCTTAGCCTCCGTTTCAAAAATATATGGAACGGCAGCAGGTTGAGATACTCAATTTTTCCGAAAATCATGGCCGCATTATACCCTGTGTGTTATAATCTTGCAAAAACGTAAGGAGCGCACGATGGTAAAGGTCGAGTTTTTGGGCCCCATCGGAAAGAGTCCGGTAGAGGTGGAGGCTTCGAGCCTGGCCGACCTGGCCGAAATTCTGAAAAAGGATCCGGAGGTGGCGCGCTGGCTGGAGAGTTCGGCGGTCGCCGTGAACGACAAGGTGGTAGAGAGCCTCGATGTAAAACTCCACTCCGGCGACCGGGTTAGCCTGTTGCCTCCTGTATGCGGCGGGTAGGCTATGGTTCTTGTTTGTGAAGGTCCTATAGATGTAGAGGCGCTTCTGGCCGGATGGTACTGCGCCGAGCACAATAGAAACTACGGCGCCATGGTAACTTTCGTAGGAACGGTACGCGAAGAGGGCGGGATCGAGGCTTTGAGCTTCGATATCTATCGTCCTCTGCTCGATCGCTGGTTTTTGGGATGGAAAGAGCGTCTTGAAAAGGAGGGTGCTCTTTTGGAGATGGCCCACAGCGAAGGAGATGTCCCGGTGCATACCTCATCTTTTGCATGTGCCATCTTCAGCCCAAAAAGAAGAGTGGCCCTGCAGATGCTCGACGCTTTTGTGGAGGATTTCAAGGCAAACGCCCCCATATGGAAATACGATGTGATAGACGGAAAGCGAATATATGCCGCCGACCGTTCGACACCTATGGCCGGAAGCGGTCTTCTGGCGAAGGGGCGGTGATGGGCTTTATCTCCTATTTCGAGTCGAAAGAGCTGCTCGACGCATCTGAAGTTTTACCTGTCGGAGCGCAGAAGCTCCCCCTGCAAGAGTCTCTCGGCAGGATTCTGGCCGAGGATATCGTCTCCATGGAAAACTCGCCGGAATATCCCACCGCCGCTATGGACGGATACGCGATTGTCGCTGACGATCAGCGGCTTGGAAGGCTGAAGATCGTTCAGACCAACCCCGCCGGCAACGATGCGCAAGGACTCGAGGTCGAGCACGGTACGGCGATCAAGACTTTTACCGGCGCACTGATGCCTCAGGGAGCCGATACGCTGATACCGATAGAGCACGTAACGGTAGAGGGGGAGTCTATCCGTATAGAGGATCCGGTAAACAGAGGCTACGCCGTACGTCCTGTAGGAGAGAATTTCAAAAAAGGGGAGGTGCTGATAGAGAGCGGCAGCCGTATAGGATTCGCCGAAATCGGAGTAATGGCGAGTCTGAATGTCGTATCTCCCCTCGTTCGACAAAAACCGAAAGTAGCGATACTGGCGACAGGCAGCGAAGTGCTGGAACTTGGTGAGTGCAGCGACAATCCGGCCAGGATCAGAAGTTCCAACAACTATACCCTCGAGGCGATGGTTTCGCTTCATGGGGGCGAACCTATACAGCTTGGAAGCGTACACGACGAGCGATCCGCAATTACTGCGGCGATGCGCCGTGCGCTGAAGAGTGCCGACATAGTCGTGACGACCGGCGGTGTGAGCGTGGGGGATTATGATTTTGTCAAAGATGTTGTTCGCGACGAGCTGGGGTGCGAAGTGCTCTTCAAGGGTGTGCGTATCAAACCGGGCCAGCATCTGATGGTGGCCAAAAAAGAGAACAGATTCATCGTGGCGCTTCCCGGCTTCGCATACTCCTCTACGGTCACTTTTCTCCTTTATGTCCTGCCGTTACTTTACAGGATGCAAGGAAGAGAGTATACCCTGCCTGTCGTAACGGCACGCCTCGCCGGAAGCTACAGGAAAAGAGCGAAGGGAAAAGCCGAGTTTGCAGCCTGCAACCTTTCGCTGAAGGATGGAGAGTATATCTGCGATTTCGAAGGCAAAAGAAGCGGCAGCAGCGCCATTTTGACAAATCTGCTGGCGGATGCCGGACTTCTGTGGCTTGACGAAGAGGAGGGCGACAAGGAGCCCGGTGACAGGGTGCGCGTAGTCAAACTCTACTGAACTCCTTCGCGGGAGGTCTATCCGCTCAACTCCTCTTCAAGAATGTGCGGATGACCTCCTCTTCCACGATCTCGTTATCGAACTTTACGACGATTATCTCTTCCGTTTCGTTCAGGTAGAAGTCTGTTACACCGTTGACCATCTTCAAGCCATCTATTTTCTCCCGATCATATTCGGCGAACGGAAGGAATATATTGTCTCTTACGCCGGGACTTCTCATGGTATAGATCCATACCCCCCAAAATAGCGAAACGACCAAAACGAAGCCGGATACTCCGCTCGCACCGAAGTGCTGATAGAGCCACCCGCCTATGGCACCTCCCAAAAAGATTCCCACATAGGCGAATGTGTTGGCTACACCGAGTGCCGCCCCTTTTTGGTGCACTTTGGCGAATTTGCTGACAAAGCTCTGCAAGAGAGGCTCGAACATATTGAATCCGATGAAGAAGAAGACGGCTCCTACCGCGAACCAGAAGATCGAGTCGCTCCATCCCATCAGAGCGAAGGAGGCCGCTATGAAGCCGATGGATACCAAAAATACCTCCTTGCCCTTGCCGTACTTTTCGCCGAATACCGCCGCAGGTCCCATCGCCACGATGCCGAAGACGACGGCGGGCAGGTAGACCTTCCAGTAATCCTCCGGCCCCATACCGAACTTCTGTTTCATCACCAGCGGTATCAGGAAGAACGCGATCGCCATCGTGGAGCTGTGAAAGAGGAAAGTTATATACATCCTCACCAGATCCTTGTCTTTGAACACATGCTTGATTTTCGCCTCCTCTTCGGAGTAGCTGTGCTTGATCTTCGGGGGTTCCGGTACTGCGGTAAAGAGGATCGCCAGCGCCAGAATCGCCAAAACGGCGGTGAGCCAGAAGAGGGCACTGACGGAGTAGAAACCGCCTACCAGCGGTCCGATGATCATCGCCGCGGCGAAGCTCATGGCGATCGTCATCCCCATGACAGCCATGGCGTGGGCACGCTGATCTTCACGTACATGGTCGGCGATCATGGCGGTAACTACCGAGCCGATCGCTCCCGCACCCTGCAGAAATCTTCCGAGCAGCAGCAGATAGATATTGTCCGCGACGGCACAGATGACCGAACCGGCTGCGAAGATCAAGAGACCAAGAAGCAGAGTCTTTTTGCGGCCGATTCTGTCGCTAAGCACGCCGAAAGGTACTTGCAGCACCGCCTGGGTCAGTGCGTAGCCGCCGACAGCTATACCGGCCAGCAGAGCCGTACCGCCCGGAAGCTCCAGTGCATATTGCGAGAGTACCGATAGGACGATAAAGAGTCCGAAAAAGCGCAGCGCAACTATGAGACTTAAAGGGAGAACCTTTTTGAAAATCTCTTTCAATTTGGATCCTTATGGTAGAATTTCGGGAAAATTCCCAAAGTCGAAAACCGATAGGCCCGCTACGGCCGCCGTCGGGCAAGATCCCGACTCCATTTCGGACGGTTTTCGGAATTTTCGGAAATTATACTCCCTTTTTCATTAAGGATAGAATCGAATGAAAATTATACTCGCCACTTCAAACCGGGGTAAAGTAAAAGAGATCGCCGAACTTTTCGACAGCGAGGAGGTGATCCCGTACTCCGACCTGATCGGCACCATGCATATCGAAGAGAACGGCAGCGATTTTGCGGCCAATGCGCTGATAAAAGCGAGAAGCGTCTATTCGGCGCTCGACGAGGACGGTGCGGTCGTATTGAGCGACGACAGCGGTATCAGTGTGCCGGTTCTGGGTTTTGAGCCGGGGATCTTCAGCGCCCGTTACGCCGGAGAGGGTGCGAGTGACACCCGGAATCTTCAGAAGCTGGTAGAGCGGCTGAAAGAGAAGGGGTTGTCGGAGGCGACGGCCTTCTATACCGCGGCTATCGCCGTCGTCTCGCCATGGGGAGAGTACGTTGTCCACGGGTGGATGCACGGCAGGGTCGTCGATACTCCAAGAGGTGACGGCGGCTTCGGATACGATCCGATTTTTATCCCTGAAGGGTATGAAAAGAGTCTCGGAGAGCTCGATCCGCAGATCAAACGCACCATTTCCCATAGGGCCAGGGCTCTCGAGCTTGCAAAACCGATTATAAAAATGCTTGGAGATCTTTATGCGTGAAGTATATCGGGAAGTCTTCATGGAGGATCTGCAGCGCCTTTACGACGAGATTTTGAGACGTCAAAAGGAGCTTGGAAGCTACTACGAGCTTCTTGGTTCAGGCCACGCCAAAGCCGAAGAGTGGGTCGGAGACTTTTTGCGCCGCATGGAGCTGCCCCAGACGGAAGAGGCCCGTATGGCCGCACTTACCAGACTGATAGGGCTTCGTGACGATGTGCTGGCCCAACTGCTCGAAAAGGAGGGGCGCAGCGAAGATGAGATAATCGAGGCGAAAGAGAGAGCCTACAAGATGGTGGCCGACTTCTATATCGCCCGCCATATGGAGCTGCTCGACTGGATCGAGGATGAGGCGCTTTTGACCCCGTTCTATCGTGAAGTGATCAAGGAGGCGCACCGTGTGGGGGAGGCTATGAGCGGATGGCAGAGTGCCTGGACGGCTCATATTCTTCACGGCGTCAACCGGGAACTGTACGCACTTTTCAACGGAGACGAAGAGAAGATCTACGAGATGCTCGAGAGCGAAAACCTTCTTGATTATCGTGACGAGGGGTCTGTCGGGGATCGCTGCTACTCGGTGCTGAAAAAGAGCAGGAAAGGGTACAAGAGCGTTCCGTATGCAAAGGCCTTCCGGATGGAGGTGCAGGAGGTAGTAAAGAGGCTGCAGAATATGCGGGGTGTACTGGAGAGCATGGAGGATGAGGTCTTCGGTCTGCATGAAGAGTGGCTCGCCTATATCGACGCGATGATCGAGGCTTTTTCGCATGACAGGATCGAAGGTCTTATCAAGAAATGGGCTGAAGTGGATCGCAGATGGATGGCGATCACTTCACCGATACAGATCGGTCATCCGCTCGAGTACTACGAAGATCACTATCGCAAAGCGGTAGCTCTGGAGTGGGATGTGCGGATCGCATCGCCGAAGCTGATGCGCCGGAGCGAGGTCTCCGGGCGTATATCGGCAATGGCCGCCGCGCTGGCGAAGGAGCTGGGGAAGGAGGCGGAGCGCATCAATGAAAACTGTATGGCTCAGGCGGAGCGCACGCAGCTTTATATCGGAGTTCCGGCTCTTTTTTACGGAGCGGAGTTCCAGGGGCTCTTTTCGGCACAGGTCGTGCCCAACGATACCGAAGTGAGCAAGGAGCTCGGTAAAAAGATTTTCGCCTTCGCGGACAATGTGCTGGAAGCGAAAAAGGCCAGGCCGATCATGCGTATCGCCAGAGAGACTTTCGGTGACGATTTTGTCAGACGACAGCGTGAAACGATGTTTGAGCGTCCCGATATCTGGCACAAGGTCTACGAGATAACGACGATCGGGCATGAGTACGGCCATATACTCTGGGTGGACGAAGATACCGAAACGAGGATGAATCGAAGCGGAAACTACAAGAATGTAGAAGAGTTCAAAGCCACTGTCGGCGGCTTGATGGCCTTTTTTTCAAACGAGGACGAAGCGATGAAAGAGGAGGTGCTTCGAGATACCGTGTCTCGCGCGGTATCTTTGATGAGCTGGCGCAAGAGCGCCGAAGTGGAGCCCTACTACGTAGAGGGGCTTTTGCATCTGGATATTCTGTTTGGCGCCGGCGTTCTCGGGTTTGACGGCCGGAGTTTGCGAATCGATACGGGTGCTAAGGCCTACGAGAGAGCGAAGAGGCTATTCGAAGAGCGCTATATGGAGCTCGTGCGAGACTACTATCTCCCGAAGATGGATGCCGGAGGGTACCTCGCCCGCTATGTACAGAAGGAGGAGGGTGTCTGGCATCCCAAAACATCGGCGGTAAGAGAGTTTGTAAACCACTACTGGAGCAGATACCTCGAAATAGGGCAGGAGACGATGCCTTTTTAGCGCTTTAGTTCTCGTGTCCAAATCGATGAGGGATATCGTAGTTTGGGTATATGCGGTGACGGTTTCGCAGGGAGTCTCTTTCGCACCGACTCTGCAGGCTGCGGACAGCCCGTGTTTCAAACCCGATATAGCTTTAATTTGATATAATCAGCCAAAATTTCTTATGCAAAGGTAGGCGTATGCTGCTTTTTACTCCAGGTCCCACTCCTGTTCTGGAAGCTGTGCGTATGGCGATGGCGGGACCGACTCTTCACCACCGTACACCTGAATTTGAAGCTATTTTCAAAGAGACCAGAGAGCGCTTGATGCGTCTGTTCGGAATGGATGAGTGTGTGATGCTCGCCTCCAGCGGTACCGGCGCCATGGAGGCGTGCGTTACCAATCTGGCGGTAAAAAAGGTATTGACGATCAATGCGGGCAAGTTCGGTGAACGGTTTACCAGAATCGCGGAGGCGTTCGGGCTGGAGACGGTGGAACTGAAGTACGGATGGGATACGCCTGCAAGTGTTGAAGATGTCACTGCGGCTCTCGCCGACGATCCGCAGATAGACACCTTGTGTATACAGGTGAGCGAGAGTGCCGGCGGATTGCGGCATCCGGTAGAGGAGATCGCTGCCGCAGTCAAATCCGTAAATCCCGGTATCATGGTGATTGCCGACGGTATTACCGCGGTAGGTGTCGAGCCGATAGATACGGCAAATATCGATGCGCTGATAGCCGGCAGTCAGAAGGCGCTGATGCTTCCGCCGGGGCTTGCGATGATAGGTCTAAGCGATGCGGCTGTTGAAAGGATTGGCGAAGGGAGCGGCTACTATTTCAACCTCGCCGCCGAAATCAAGAAGCAGCGCCGGAACACAACCGCCTATACGGCGCCTACGACACTTATTGTCGGACTCTCGAAAATGCTGGAGATGGTCGAAGAGATCGGATATGACGAGCTATATCGCCGGACAAGAGCGAGAGCCATGGCGACTCGTGCGGCACTCGAAGCTATCGGTTGCGGTCTCTTTCCGAAGAGTCCGGCTCTTAGTATGAGTGCGGTCTACGACGAGGAAGCAGATGCGGTCCGCTCCGTTTTGAAAACGGAATTCGGAGTGAATGTAGCCGGCGGGCAGGACCACCTCAAGGGCAAACTCTTTCGTATCAACCAGATGGGTCTGATTCCCGTATATGAGAGTGCGTGGGTCGTCAATGCCGTCGAGTGGGCATATGACAGACTCGGTCGACGTACCTACGACGGGCTCGCCTCCAGAGTCTTCAACGAAGTATATTACGCAAACGAGAAAAGATGATTTTCGAGCATGAGATTCCGGCCGGCAGTCGTCTGTACTTCGGTGCGACGGCCAAATTGAAGCGGCAGATCGAAGGAAGAGCCAGCGAGATACTCGAAAAAGAGGGATTCGAAGAGATTTCGACGCCTCTTTTTTCATACCATCAGCACCAAAGCCTCAGAGACAAGAAAGAGCTTATACGACTTAGCGATCCGGCGAACAGGGAGATTACGCTGCGTGCCGACAGCACGATAGATGTGGTGCGGCTCGCCACAAAACGCCTTGGACGCTCCACGACGCAGAAGAGGTGGTTTTATATCCAGCCGGTATATCGCTATCCGACTATGGAGATCAATCAGATAGGTGCCGAGTGTATCGACGGAACTCTGGCGCAGATGCTCGAAGTGACGATGGAGCTTTTCAGGGAGTTTGACGTCGAGCCTGTTTTACAGATCTCCAATATCCAGATACCGGTACTAATCTCCCTGGAGTTCGGTATACCGCTGGAGTGGTTTGCCTCCATGCAGATAGAGAAGCTTTTGGGCACGAAGCATAAGTGGCTCGGAAATTTGGCGAAGGTTCAGTATCCCGATCAGCTCGAGTCGGTAATGACGGAGGTGCCGGGGATCTTGAGAGGAGAGCTCGAGAAGATGGCCGATCTTGTGAGCACCTCTTCCGCCGACAAATCGGTGCTCGCACCCCTCTATTATGCCAAAATGCGCTATTATGACGGGCTCTTTTTCAGGTGTTTCGAAAACAACACCCTTCTTGCCAGCGGCGGCCATTTCGTAAACGACGATATAACTGCGGCCGGTTTCGCGCTATATACAGATGCGCTGATCGAAGCGATGACAAAAGGAAAAAACGGATGAACAAGGCGGATTTGATAGTCGGTCTTCAGTGGGGAGACGAAGGAAAAGGTAAAATTGTCGACATGATGGCTCAAGAGTATGAAGTGGTCGCGCGATTTGCCGGCGGTCACAATGCGGGCCATACTATCGTCACCGGCGGGAAAAAGTATGCACTGCACCTCATTCCTTCCGGAATTTTGAACCCGGAGGCCGTCAATATAATAGGAAACGGTGTAGTGGTATGCCCTACGAATCTGATGAAAGAGATGGAGCAGTTCGGTGATCTCGAGGGGCGCCTTTGGCTCAGCGACAAGGCGCACCTCATTCTCCCCTATCACCAGGTGATCGACCAGGCCAAAGAGCGTCTGCGGGGCTCCAAGGCGATAGGTACCACGGGACGCGGTATAGGCCCTGCGTATGCGGACAAGATATCCCGCTCCGGCCACCGGGTGGGGGAGTTGAAGGATATCGACACCCTTTTTGAAAAGGTGGTCGAGTTTTTGCACCAGAATCGTCCGATTCTCGATGCTTTGGGGGTCGATTGTCCCGATGAAAAGAGTCTGAAAGAGGATCTTTCGCGCTACAGGGAGGGCTTGCTGCCCTATATTACCGATACGACACAGATGATATGGAAGAGTCTCTCCGAGGGCAAAAAGGTGCTTCTCGAGGGGGCACAGGGAACCATGCTCGATATAGACCACGGTACCTATCCATATGTAACCAGTTCCAGCACCGTAGCGGGAGGAGCCTGTACCGGGATGGGACTTTCTCCAAAGAGTATCGGAAGTGTTACCGGTATCGCCAAAGCCTACTGCACCCGGGTCGGTAACGGACCTTTCCCGAGTGAAGATTTCGGCGAGGATGGAGAGAGGCTGCGGGTGCAGGGGCACGAGTTCGGTACGACTACCGGGCGCCCGAGAAGATGCGGCTGGTTCGATGCCGTAGCCATCCGGTACGCCTGTGCTCTCAACGGTTGCGATCGTATCGCGCTGATGAAGCTCGATGTGCTTGACGGCTTCAAGGAGATAAAGGTCTGTGTCGGGTACGAGTTCGAGGGCGAAAGGATAGATTATGTTCCCTATGACCTGGAGCGTGTCAAGCCGGTTTACGAAACCTTTCCGGGATGGGATAAGGTAGAGGGGATAAGCGAATACGACAAACTTCCCGAGTCTGCAAAGGCCTATATCGAGACGATCGAGAGGGTAAGCGGCGTAAGAGTCGGTATTATCTCTACCAGTCCCGAAAGAGGCGATACGATCGTGAGGTAGCCGGTGCTTGAAAACTACCGTGCTCTGACCAGGCTTCGCAAAAGAGAGCTCGAGCGGGCGGAGCAGGCGCTCGCGCTTGTCAATGCGAGGCTCGACGAGCTCGAGCGAAAGAGAGAGCGCCTAAGAGAAGAGGAGTGTTCGGTAGGTCTTCCCGGCAGAGGAAGAGGAGCGGATATCGCCGGCGTGTTGGCGCAGAAACGGACAATTCAGAGCGCACTGAAGAGTCTGGAAGCGCAGATAGATAGCCTCGAGGCCATAAAAAGGGAGAGGCAGGCGGAGCTGAAAACGGCAAATATCGCGTACGAGCAGGCCAAGAGTATAGAGTCGAAGGTGCTCGAGGAGATTTTGAAAAGAGAGAGACGAAGAGTGCAAAATGCGCTTGACGAAGCGGCTTCGCAGCAGTTTTGGCGCCTAAACGGCGCCAGAAAGGATCCGGATTGAAAGGGTGGATTGTTCTTGCCGTTCCCGTTCTGCTATTTGCTCGTTCACCGCAGCTGCTCGAGTGCAGCAAGATTTTCGAGGAGCGTAAGCAGGAGCTCGAGCTGAAGCTGGAGCAGATTGATGAGCAGAGGCAGGCGTACGAGGCGCTGAAGGATGCGACGGAGGCGATGCTCAAGCGCAAAGAGTCGAAGCTGAGGAAGATGGAGGAGGATATCAACGTCACCAGGGCGAAGCTTGAAGCCGAACGAGAGCGGATAGAGGAGCTGATAGCCAAAAACGAGGCGCTTCTTGCGGCGATAAAAGAGGCCAAGGCCGACAAAGTCTCCATGACCTACGCGAAGATGAAGGCCTCCGCCGCCGCACAGATACTCTCGAACATGAAGCCTGACGAAGCCGCCAGGATTTTGGCGACGCTCAAACCAAAAAGCGTGGGGCAGATTCTGGCCAAAATGGATCCGCAAAAAGCTTCTGAAATTACACTTCTGCTCCAGTAGCATCCCCGATTCGGGAGTATGGAGCTTTTGGCGCCGCAGTATGGATGCGCTCAGGGTGTTTCATACGGTATAATCACAAATTTACCTAACTTTCGATAGACTATCGGAAAAATTTGCCCGCTTTTTCGGGCCCAAAGGCGCGTTATGAAGTTAAGTACAGCCCATGCACCATACATTGCCAGCAAGATTGGAATCGATCTGGCGAACGCACCTTTTGTAAAGTTGAAAAAGGGAATGGAACCAGCCATACAGAGGGCTCGTGAAGTCATAGAAAAGGATGTCAAAAACGAGCGTGCGCTCGAGGAGCGCGTCAACGAGCTTCTCGAGGAGAAAGAGGACGAGATAGAGTTTATGCAGGCCGATATCCGGCAACTCTTCTGGATGATAAAGAAGAAGCTCGCTCCGGAGTACGGTGTCATCCTCAATACCGAAGAGAGATACAGCGATCTCTCTCACAAGATACTCGATGAGCTCTGGGAAGAGGATCTGATAGACTATACGGTGAACGAAAACCAGGTTCGCGGTGTGATTTTCAAGGCGATCGAAGCCTATATGAAATCTTTCGAAGAGATCGAGGATGTAGTTCTCGAGAAGATTTCGCACTACAAAAGAAAACTCATTCCCGGAACGGAGGAGTACGATCTGATTTTCGAGCGTCTCTATGAGGAGGAGCTTCGCAAACGGGGGATGATGCAATCATGAAAGAGAATGTTATGAAGCCTGTATGGATCTATCTGGAAAACGGCCTGCTGCTCGAGGGCAAAAGTTTCGGCGCGGAAGGTAGCGCTGTAGGCGAAATAGTCTTCAACACTTCAATGACCGGATATCAGGAGATCGTCACCGATCCGAGCTATGCCGGTCAGTTCGTTACGTTCACGATGCCCGAAATCGGAAATGTAGGGTGCAACGAAGAGGATATGGAGTCCAGAGCCGCGTGGTGCAAGGGGATCATAGTCAGACAGTATCAGCCCGCACCTTCCAACTTCAGAAGCGAAGAGCCTTTGCATGAACTTCTCGAACGATTCGGTGTGCTCGGTATCTGTGAAGTGGATACCCGTTTTTTGACAAAGACTCTCAGGGAAGAGGGATCCATGATGATGGTCGCCTCTACCGAAACGGGCGACAGAGAGGAGTTGGCCCGAATGCTTGACGAAGCGCCACATATCAGTGAAGTAAACTATATAGAGGAGGTAAGCACCAAAGAGAGTTATATCCACAGATCGGGTGCTTACGACGCTCTGAACTACAGATATAACGAGCCCTCCGAAGCCAGAGCCAGAATCGTGGCTATCGATTTCGGTGTCAAGCGAAACATTTTGAACGAGTTGACGGAAGCCGGCATGGAGGTCGAAGTGGTGCCCAACAGCTTCGATCCGCAGGAGCTGATATCCAGATATGAAAAGAAGGAGATCGACGGCGTATTCCTCTCCAACGGTCCCGGGGATCCGCTCGTGCTGAAAGAGGAGCAAAAAAGGATCCGCAAACTGATCGAGGCGAAGGTGCCGCTTTTTGGAATCTGCCTTGGCCATCAGCTCCTCTCTATCGCCCACGGATACGAAACATAT
>JAMONQ010000161.1 GCA_027065635.1 Campylobacterales bacterium
CTCCGCTTCTGGTATCGGAGGGCTGGCGAATATCGAAAAGAACGCCGTTGTTTGTGAAAACCGCGGTCCAAGAAGAATATCGCCCTTTTTCATTCCATCCTCTCTGGTCAATATGCTCGGCGGCTTCATCTCGATTTTTCATAACCTGAAAGGCCCCAACCTCTCCAGCGTGACGGCGTGTGCCGCCGGAACTCACGCAATCGGCGAGGCGGCGAAGACCATTATGCTGGGCGGCGCCGACAGGATGCTGGTAGTCGGTGCGGAGGCTGCGATATGTCCGGTAGGCATAGGCGGATTTGCCGCGATGAAAGCTCTTGCCGTACGTAACGACGAGCCGAAAAAGGCTTCCCGCCCGTTCGATGCGGATCGCGGCGGATTCGTTATGGGAGAGGGAGCGGGATCTTTGGTGCTCGAAGAGTATGAGGCGGCGAAAGCCAGAGGTGCCAGAATCTACGGAGAGCTCATAGGCTTTGGTGAAAGCGGAGACGCAAATCACATAACTACGCCCGCCCCGGAAGGAGAGGGTGCCTATAGAGCCATGAAAGCCGCGCTCGAAATGGCCGGTAACCCGAAAGTAGACTATATAAACGCGCACGGAACCAGCACCAAGTATAATGACTGGTATGAAACCATGGCTATAAAAAAGGCATTCGGCGGCAAAGAGAACTGCCCGCCGGTAAGCTCCACGAAGGGACAGACCGCACATTGCCTCGGTGCGGCCGGCGCGATAGAGGCTATCGTGTCGCTGATGGCCATGCGTGACGGTATCATACCGCCGACGATCAACTACGAAACTCCCGATCCCGATTGTGATCTCGACTATGTGCCGAACAATCCGAGAGAGGCGAAGCTTGATGTGGTCATGAGCAACTCTTTCGGGTTCGGCGGTACCAACGGTGTCGTAATCTTCAAAAAGGTCTGATGTGGCAACCTATCTTCCGTTCGAAGAGAAACTAAAGGAGATAGAAAACGATATCGCCGCGGCTAAAGTGCGCGGCGATACGGAGGCTATCGTCATTCTCGAAAAGGATCTCGAAAAAGAGCTCTCGAAGATATATAAAAATCTCTCCGATTTTCAAAAGCTTCAGCTCGCAAGGCATCCTGATCGTCCGTATGCGCTCGACTATATCCGTTTCCTGATGCATGATGCGGTAGAGATTCACGGAGACAGGACATTCCGTGACGATCCGGCCATTATCTGCTATCTCGGATATATCGGGGACGAGAAGTGCCTGGTGATAGGAGAGCAGAAAGGCAGAGGTACGAAGAACAAGCTAAAAAGAAACTTCGGCATGCCGAATCCGGAAGGGTACAGAAAAGCGCTCAGGGCCGCAAAGATAGCCGAGAAATTCGGCTTGCCAATCTTGATGCTTATCGACACTCCAGGCGCCTATCCTGGGCTTGGTGCGGAAGAGCGGGGGCAGAGCGAAGCGATAGCGAGAAACCTGCTGGAGTTGAGTCGCCTCGATACCATCACGGTATCCATAGTCATAGGAGAGGGCGGAAGCGGAGGAGCGCTCGCCATAGGGGTCGCAGACAAGCTGGCGATGATGCGCTATTCGATTTTCAGCGTCATCTCCCCGGAAGGGTGTGCCGCTATCTTATGGAACGATCCCGCGAAAGTGGAGCAGGCTACCAAGGCTTTGAAGATAACTCCGGACGAGCTTTTAAAGATGAAGCTGATCGACGACATAATCGATGAGCCGATGATAGGAGCGCATCGTGACAAGGAAGGTGCCGCAGAGGCCGTCAGAGAGTACTTTCTTTCCCAGCTGAAACAGATGAGGGAGATGCAAAAAGAGGAGCGCTTGAAAAAAAGGTATGAGAAGATGATGAGTTTCGGCGCTTTTGCAGAGCCGGAAAAGAGCTGATTTATAGTTGAGGAGGGCCGCATGAAAGCGGCCCTGGCCTGTATTAGAGGTCGTGTTTCTTCTTGTACTCCAGAATCATCCTGTATGCTTCGTCTTTCAGGCGAAGTTTCTCTTTTTTGAGTTTTTCGAGTTCCAGGTCGTCCATATGCTGCCTGCCCTCTTCAACTTCCGTTACAATCTTGTCCAGTTCATTGTGTTTTTCGAAGATTTTCGCGAAATGCGCGTTCTCCACTTTCAGTTTGCTGATGATATCTCGATATTCGTGAAGCATCGTATTACTCTCCTGCTGAATTTTTCTGATTATATTCAAATATTGCTTATCAGGTCCTGTAGTCAGCGTTTATCTTCACATATTCATGGCCCAGATCGCAGCCGTATGCCGTAAACGAACCGTCTGCGATACCGAGATCGCACTCAATGGAGAAAGAGCTCTTTTTCATCACCTTCGCAGCTTTGGTCTCCCGCTCCTTGTCAAAAAGGATCTCTCCCTTCTCGTAGAGCGTTACATTGCCGAACTTTATCGTGAGCTTTTCAGGGTCGCACTCTACGCCGCTGGCTCCTATCGTGGATGCGATTCGTCCCCAGTTGGGATCCTCACCGTACAGTGCAGTTTTGACGAGAAGTGAGTTTGACAGAGCCTTGGCTGCCCATGTCGCCTCTTCGTCGTTTGCTGCACCTGTAACCTTGAAAGCTACACACTTCGTGGCTCCCTCTCCGTCGGCGACTATCTTCAAAGCCAGCTCGTGCATAACCTTTTCAAGCGCGAAGGAGAAGGCCTCCTTGTCGTAGACTTCTGACTTGCCGTTTGAAAGGAGCATGACTGTATCGTTCGTGGATGTATCGCCGTCTACGCTTATCGCATTGAAGGTTGTGGACGCATGTTTCTTCAGCACTTCTGCCATATCGCCGGCAGGTACTGCGGCATCGGTGGTTATGAAGCAGAGCATAGTGGCCATGGCCGGATTGATCATCCCGGCCCCTTTGGCCATTGCACCGATTCTAAAACTCTTTCCGTTTTCGATTTTTACTTCGAAAGCCACCTCTTTTTCGTAACTGTCCGTAGTCATGATCGCCTTTGAGGCGGCTTTGGCATCTCTTTTTCCGAGATCGAAGCTCTCTATCCCCTTTTTAATCTTCTCTTTTGGCAGAGGTACACCTATTACGCCGGTAGAGCTCATGACGGGGTTTTCAATCTGCGGAAAGAGAGACCTGGCGTGCGACAGAATAGACTCTACATCGTCGAGACCTTTTTTCCCGGTCATGGCATTGGCGTTCTTTGCATTGATCAGAATGAAATTCGTACTCTCTATACTCTTTTTTAAAAAGTGCTGGATCGGGGCGGCTCTGAAGCTGTTTGTCGTGAAAATCGCACTTATACTACAAATGGAGTCGGAGTGGATGAAGGCAAGATCCCTCTCTCCATCCGGCTTCATACCGGCGCTTATGCCGTCTGCGAAAAATCCTTGCGGTGCGCAGACTCCGCCGTCGATTGATGTCAGTGTAAACATTCGTCACTCCTGTGAGGTTTTGTCGAAAAAGGTATCGTGTCTGGATATTGCGGAGAAGTCGGTACGTGAGAGGGTGCCGAAGAGACTCTTCGGCGGAAGGTGTCTATGCGCCTTTTTTCTTCATAGTGCGCAGTGTGGAAGCTGCGACTTTTATCTTTTTGCGCGTACCGTCTTCCAGAGTGATTCTTACGGTTCGAAGGTTCGGCAGGAAGCGCCTTTTTGTCTTGTTGTGGGCGTGGCTTACATTGTTGCCGGACATCGGACCTTTACCTGTGATTGAGCATTTTCGTGCCATGGTTTAGCCTTTAAAAATATGAATTGGTGAAAAAGTTGGCTAATTGTATAGAAATAAAACATAGATTTGACTTAAATTAAGGAACAATTTATAAAGTCAGTAGCAATGGAGAGTGTATAAGTGCGGAAATTCATCGAAAAAATCTCCGATTGGGCCGTTTTTTCCGATTGTTGTTAAAATATTTTCTATTTTACGATAAAATTTTACAAAACCGCTACAAGGCTACGAAAGATATGATTACATCCCAGCAGATCGGCGAGTATCTAAAGAGAGTTCCTCCGCTTCCCGAGGCGATAGGCGGTACATTGAGGCTTCTTTCCGAAGGAGAGCTTGCGTCCGCGGCGAAAACGGCATCGGAAGATCCGGCGCTTATCTACTATCTGAAACAGGTCGTAAACAGTGCGGCGTACGGCTTCAAACAGGAGCTCAAAGAGCCTATGCAGATCTTTTCGGCATTGGGAACGGAGAGGGCAAGAGAGCTTTTGTATGCCTATATGGTCCACTCCGTCGCTCCGGAAAAATGGGGTTATTTTGCACTCGACAAGGATGGATTCACCCACTTTCAACTCTCTTTCATGCAGAGATGGGAGAAGATCGTATCCGCCGAGAAGATCGATGAGAAGTACACGAGCGCAGCCGCCATCATGAGTGCCGGCGTGATCGTCGCTGACGCGATTTTCGCCGATCACGCTTCGGATGTGGCGCTTTTGCGAGAAAACAGCGATCTCGATCTCGATACAATTCTTGAGAGGGTGAGCGGCTTCAGGTTCGAGCGACTGGTGGCGGCTATAGCCGGGAAGTGGGAGGTGGAAAGGGATGTAACAGAGCTCGTTACGCTCGCTTTTGGCAGATCGGAGTGCAGCGACAGCGACTCCGCATGCCGTGCCGCGCGCTTTTTGCATCTTCTGCTATTTTATGAGCTTAGCCGTCCGATGATGCTGGATGCGGGAGTCAACGCTTTTATCTCCTTCAACCCGGAGTTTACGATGCCGGTACTCGACAGATTTGAAGAGATCGTGGGTGTAGAATGAGACCGATAGTAAAAAAGCAGAGAATAGCGGTTTTTACGCCGCAGGGGTTTTTGGACGGAAACAGCGCCTCCGGCCTGATCACGATGCAGGATATGGAGGCTACAAGATCGACGAAAGTATCCATGATTCTTGTCTCGATGAAGAAGGTGGTCTTTTTCAACAAAAACGGTGTGACGATACTGCTCGATACCCTGATCAAGCTTCAAAAGGATATGAAAGCGACGATCGGTTTTTGCGACTACAACAAGAAGCAGTACGAGGCCTTCTTCAACTTTTTCGAAGGCGAGATCCCCTTCAGTCTCTTCAAGACACTCGATGTGGCGATGCTCTTTGCAGGCGGTGTCGAAGCAAAGAGCGACTCCGAAAACGTACTCGTCTACAATGAGGACTCTACCCAGCGCAGTATGCAGGCGATAGAGATATACGACAGAGGTTACAATCCGGTAGTCGCACAGACTCTCGACGATTTCGAGAAGAAGATGCAAGATAGCGAGAAGTTCGTCGAGGTGGTGGAGAGCACCTATCTTGGCTTTATGGGAAACAAGATCGCGGCCAAGACGAGAGGAAACTGTGTAGTCTATTATCTGAAGGGCTTTCTGGACGGATCCGTTACGGAGCAGTTCGATGTAATGTATCATCAAAACTGTCTGAAGGTCGGTTTTCAACTCTTTATGTTCGATGCCACGCGTGTCAGCTCCCTGAATATACACGCGGCCAACTTCTTCTCGAGGCTATCGACGGCCGGTGCCGAATATGGAGCCCTTATCGCGATAGTGGGACTCGATATGGAGAAGACACCCAAGGCTTTTGTCGAGGAGCTCGAAGATGCCGGTATCATGTTTTTCGAGAACGAGACAGACTTCCTAACGGACGAGACGGTTCGCTCAATGGCCGGAGGCGGATCCGCTATAAAGAAGGAGAAAAACAAGCTTACAAAGCCGGTGGTGGCCAAGCTGCCGGTTTTTGTCGAGTCGGCCATGGGTACCTTGCAGATGATGACAAACATGATAGCCCAGAAAGAGAGCATGAATATTCAACCCTTCGCAGCCAAAGGGAAAGATCTCATGGCCAGTTCGGTAGCTTTTTACGGGGATATAGAGGGAATGGTCACCCTGGTGATGCCGAAGAGACTGGTTCAGAAGTCGTGTATGCTTCTGGTTGGCGAAGAGAGCGAGGATGAGGAGGTGCTAAGCGACGCGCTCAGCGAACTGGTAAATATAGTAGCCGGAAAATCGAAAACCTCTCTTCAGGAGTCTGGAGTCAATATAAACATCACGCTTCCAAGAAGCTACACTTCCATAGAGGATCTTAAAAGTACGCTCGAAGGGCTGCAGGGAGTTCAGGTCAATTTCAGTTTCGATGATTATCCTTTCACATTCTATCTGAGCCCTTGAGCGGCGACATAATGAAAGGAAAGCCAATGTTGGTAGCACCGAGTATTCTTTCGGCCGATTTCGGCCATCTGGCACGGGATGTAGAGGCTATCTGCGAAGCCGGCTGCGACCTTGTGCATGTAGATGTGATGGATGGGCATTTCGTCCCGAACCTCACTATCGGCCCGGTTGTGGTCGAAGCGGTCGCAAAAGCGGCGACCAGGCCTCTGGATATTCATCTCATGGTCGAGAACAACACATTCTTCGTAGACCTTTTCGCTCCACTGAAACCGGGATATATCTCTTTTCATATAGAAGAGGAGAAACATCCGCACAGACTAATCCAGAAGATCAGAAATCTCGGTATCAAGCCTGCTATAGTTCTAAATCCTCACACGCCGCCCGAATGCATAGAGTTTCTTCTGGAAGATCTCGATATGGTCCTTTTGATGAGTGTGAATCCGGGGTTTGGCGGGCAGAAGTTTATCCCGAGTGTGATAGAAAAGGCGGCGCGTCTTAAAGAGATGATACAAAAGCGCAATCCAAAGTGTCTCATAGAGGTTGATGGCGGCGTAAACGACAAGAATGTCCATAAGCTAAAGGATGCGGGAGTGGATGTGGTAGTCGCCGGAAGCTACGTTTTCAGGCATGAAAGCCTGTCTCGGGCCATCGAAAGCCTGAAAGTCTGAACAAGCGGAGGGAAGCGTGGCGAAGGTGAAGATCTGCGGCATTACAAATGTTGAGGATGCGCTTGTCGCGGCGGAAGCCGGCGCGGATGCGCTCGGATTTGTATTTTACGAGAAGTCACCGCGCTATATCACTCCGCAAAAAGCGCTCGATATCGTCAGGCATCTACCCCCTTTCA
>JAMONQ010000162.1 GCA_027065635.1 Campylobacterales bacterium
TGTTCACCGGCGCGCGCTGCCTCTATAGCGGCGTTTAGTGCAAGCAGATTCGTTTGATCGGCTATCTCTTCTATAACTTGCAAAACCGTTTTTACATCCTGTACACTGGTAAGCAGCATATTGAGGCGCTCTGCAAGCTCTTCCTCTCTATATGCGTTTTGTTGGATTTCATCTACCATACCGGTAATTTGCCTGTGTACTTCCTGGAGTGTCTGGTTAACCTTTTTTATATCTTTTCTTGTATCATTCGCATCTTCAATATTGCTTTCTAGGCTACTTTTTACATCAGAGCTGGTTTCTGTGATTTCAGCGAGCATTTTTGCTTCACGCTCCATTATCTCTTCGAATTGTCGTCTAACCTCATTAAGGTTTTCCGAAATCATCTTGTTTTCCGAACCGCTCTCCTTTGCCTCTTTGATAACTTCATGAACTATCTGTAAAAATCTGTTTATATAGTGACTGGCTACACCTATTTCATCGTGTGATTCGATCTTTAGCTGCCTTGTTAGATCACCTTCTCCGCTACTAAGCTCTTTTGTTGTTGTTGTTAGCTGGCCTATCGGCTTTAAAATAGATCTGGCGAGAATAGGCATGACAATTATAACGATACCTATCACTGCAATAAGAATAGCCGTAAGCTGTATTTGCATCTGTTCTCTTATTTCATTTGCCTTGGCACTGAGACTAGTAGAGAGTTTTTGAGTCAGATCTGTTATTCTACTGAGCTCCTTTATAATTTTTTCTCGCTCTTTATGAAGTCTTTTCAGGCTCTGGATATAACTTTTATACTCTTTTGAATATTTACTCAAAAGAGTCAATATGTTAGCCACAGTCTCTTTCTTTGCCGGATCTTTTCTGACTTTTCTTTTTAGATATGCGGTGTAGTTTATTAGTTCTTCAGTCTCCAATGCTATCTCTTTTTCTCCTCGGTCACTTATAAGCAACTGCTCATTAGCTTCCTTTATGCGGAGGTTTTTCAGCATGTCGCGAAGATTGTTTGCTGCAGAAGCCATAACGACACTGTTTCGAATCTTTTTGATTTCTGCATTGTTCTGTACCAGTTCTACAGTTCTTGTGTCTATGCTCTGGCTTAGTTCCTGGATTATTTTGCCTACTTCGAATGAGATCTTTTCCAAGCTTGCTTTCGCCCTTTTTTTCTCATTTGTTATATTTTTAAACCTACCAAGTTTCTCTTGTAGCGACTGAGCAACAGATACTATTTCTTCGGATACCTTTTTCATGCTTTTGTCGTCTAGGTCTTTTACAAGATTTTTCCCAATATTCTCTATGGTAGAGATATTATCCTTCACACTCTTCGTATTTCTTATCTCTTCATGCCATATGAGTCTATTGAGATCCTCCATACTGTTTCTTAGAGCATTATTGATCATTTCAGCCAGCTGCGCCTCTTTGTCGATGCTTTCCATATTTGAATTTTCATATTGGAAAATAGTGTAGAAAATCACCATAAGAAGGATGATGAAGGCAGTCAATCCGTAGATTTTATTTTTAATGGTAATATGTTTAAACATCTCAATCCGTTCCTGATTTTTTATTTCGGATCTTGCAGTGGCTCTAAAGAGTTAAAGAGTCGCTGCAAGATCCGAACCGGCATACTTTATGCCGGTCAAGTTTTAAAGATAGAGTCATTTTTGCACATCAATAGTCAGGTGCATATTTGGGTGTATAGCACACTCAACCTCTACTTTACCAGGGTTTTTCATTACTACGACAACATCCTGACCCGGTTTTTGCATACCTATGTCAAATTCATCAGACTCACTGTCGCTGAATGCATTGTGGGCAAAACCGTCATCATTTTTGAAGATTATTCTATCGCCTACTTTGGCTTTGATATAGTTGGGATGGAAAGTTTTATCTTTCTGAACCACTATATGGTCGGCACTATACGATACTGTTGCCAATATCGAGGCGGCTAGAATGAATATGATTTTTTTCATTTTGTTACTCCTTTTTATTGCGGGAATTTTGTTGGTATTTCAAGTTTCATCGGTTCGCCCTCAAGTGTAGCCAGGAAGTCAACAATTAGACGGATCTCTTCTTGAGTCAATCCTCTGTCTTCTATAAGAGGGGACAGATTTTTACTGTTGGGAAATCGCCCACCGTTACCGCAAACTGCCGTTGCCTCTTCAAGAGTCTTGATAGATCCGTCATGGAAATATGGAGCTGTTTTGGTTACATCTCTTAGCGTCGGAGTTTTGAAAGCATGAAACCATGAAGCCCTTTTTTTAAGCTTATAACGACCGATATCACTGTCTCCAAGTCCAAGGTTATGAAAGCTTCCGTCGGTAAAGTTGAATCCGTCATGGCAGTTATTACACTTCCCTTTGCCTGTAAAAAGTGCAAAACCTTTTTTTGCATTTTCACTAATTGCATTCTCGTCACCTTTTATATATCTGTCAAAAGGTGCTTCTGTAGAAACAACTGTACGTTCGAAAGTTGCTATGGCTTTAGCTATAGTATCTTTTGTAATTCCTTCACCGGGATAGGCCTTTTCGAAAAGCTCTTTGTACCCTTTTATTCCATTTAGGCGTTTGACCAGTTCATCAAGGTCCATATCCATCTCTACATCAGCCTGGATTGGGCCCAGTGCCTGTTCTTCAAGCGATTTTGCTCTGCCATCCCAAAACTGGTGGCGTTGGTATGCAGTATTTATGATTGTAGGTGAGTTTCTTGGCCCTTGACGCCCCTCTATACCAATTGCTTTAGGCTGTCCGTCACTCCAACCCAGTTCAGGATTGTGACATGTGGCGCATGAGACAGTATTGTCACGTGAAAGGCGAGTGTCAAAATAGAGAAACTTGCCAAGCGTAATTCGTTCCGGAGTAATTTGGTTGTCTTTCGGTGCAGGGACATTTTCCGGCCTTAGCCATTTGTTCATGTCTTCCTTTGCCACCGCTGACGTAGTTAGAATTGCAGCTACTACTCCTCCGGTCAAGATTGTGCCGAACCGGCTGAAATATTTCATATTTGCTCCTTGATGGTTGTATGTTTTCCAAATGATTACATTCGAAACAGTTCACAAAAATTTATGAACTTTCCTATTCTTCGAACGTATGATTAAGCATTGCGATGATAAAATCGTCCAAAAGAAAATCTAATAAAGGGGTGACATGAAAAAATATCTGACACTTTCTGTATGTGCAGCGATAGCGTGCGCAAGCGGGCTCTATGCCGACGGGACTTTGGCCGATGCGGTGAAAAACGGTTCTGTAAGCGGTAACATAAAATACTACTATATTAACACTCATAAAGAGAAAGCCGACAATACGAGCTCGACATCATTCGCAAACTCAATCGGAGGACAGCTCTCGTACAAGACCGGAAAGTGGATGGGACTTGACGCTACGGTTACATTTATGACTACGCAGCCTTTTTTGCTTCCAGACAACGTAGATACGTCGATAATAGGCCGCGATAACGCGATAATGGCGGGTGCAAGTGCTGGAGATCCGATCGGACAGGACGGCTTTTCGGTGCTTGGAGAGGCCTATCTTAGCTATAGCCGTGACAATTTCGACTTCTGGGGCGGACGAAAAGTGATCAAGACCCCTCTAATCAACGCAAAAGAGGTAAGAATGCTCCCCTCAGCCGTAAAAGGGGCGCATGCCAGCTTGAAGCTTGAAGATGGATTCAGGGTAGGAGTCGCCTATCTCGACGCTTTCAAACAGAGAACTTCGAGTGAATTCGTAAATATAGTAAAACATGCCCTCGGTGCGGACACAAAGGCGATCACCGGAAGTGAAAGCGGTGTTGTGATTCCTCTTTGTCTCTCCTGGAAAGGCGGCAAACACGCCGTTCGAGTGGTCGACTACTATTCGCCGGACTTCATCAACTCGATCTACGCAGACTGGAACTACCGCCACAAACAGAGCGATGAGCTTGCTTACGCTTTCGCACTTCAGACGATTGTTCAAGATTCGGTAGGGGATGCCGACGACAATCTCGCCCAGGCCACTTCCGTCACAGGCGGAAAATCGATCAAGTCGCGTGCCGTCGCTGCGAAACTCAATGTCAGTTATAGCGGCAGCAACTTTACGCTCGCCTACTCCAATGTATTCAGCGACGATGCTTCGCACGACTCTCTCGTGCTTCCCTGGGACGGTACGCCTCTTTATACGAACATGATTACCGCAAACAACCTTTTCCAGTCGAACTACGGCAAGGGCCTCGGAGCCGACTCTGCATATATAGGCGGAACAAGCGGTATCAAGATAGCCTATGGACAGGATTTCGGAAAGTTCGGTTTCAGCGGCTACAGTATGACCCTAAGCTCCGCATGGTTTGACAATGACAAGTTTGACAAGACTCAAAACGACCTGAATGCGGTTTTGGCGTACAAAAACGGCCCGGCATCCATCGCGCTCAAGGGAATCTGGGTAAGAAACAGCGCAACCGCCGAAGCAGACGGTACGGTATCACAGCTTCCGATACTGCATCAATACAGAATAATAGCCAATTACAAGTTCTGATTTGGCCGCCCCTTTGTCGGGGAGGCTTCCTATATCGGCTCGACCGGGTCGTCGAATCCGTCGAGTCTCACTTTCTCTTCGAGCAGAATTCTCTGGAAAATCTTCCGGTGCCCCGGAAGCTCCTCTCTGACCACATACAGCTCTCCGTAAACCTGCCCGGTTCTTAGGATATGCTCCTCGAGCTCAAGTTTTTCATCGTTGTAGTCGGCCTCCTCCGGTAAAACCAGATCACATAGAAAGTCGTAGCAGCTCTCTCTCAAAATATCGTATTGGTCATGCGATTCACTACAGTCGAGGTATCCGAGCTTTATGTTGTGAGGCGAAAACGCTCCTTCAGATTCACCGTTGAAATCCCAGTACGCTTCGCCTGTTTCTGTACGTACGAAGAAGATATCCCCGACCTTTGCACTCTCCAGAAGGGTCAGTTTTCTATCTACATCGATGTTTCGCAACGTTATATCGTCGAGCGATATCTCCCTCTCTTCGAGCCCGTCGACATCCAGTACCATCCTGACGGTTTCAGGATCGATAGCGGTCAGTTTCATAGATGAATCGAGCAGATCAAGTTCACCGCTTTCGATATAGCCGTTTACGGTATCGAAGAGCTCCTTGATACTCTCTTCGTCGAAGTCGGCGTCCGGATCTATCTCGAGACCCTCCATTTCGAGTCTGTTTAGCCTGTAAAACCCGATCTTTTTCCCTTCGCCTTCTATATGTAGTCTAAAAGCCATTTCAGCTCCTTTCGATATGGATATCTCTATATCGATTATATCGCACTTGTGAGTGAAGTTTTGTGACTTATGTCATAGATAAAACGGTTGGGGCCGGTTGAGGAAGTTCTTTCCCGCATATAGCGGGAAAAAGAGGTTTAGACGTTGAATCTAAAGTGCATCACATCGCCGTCTTTAACGACGTAATCTTTGCCCTCGAGGCGCATTTTGCCCGCCTCTTTGGCACCCTGTTCGCCTCCGTAGGCGATAAAGTCTTCATACGCGATCACTTCGGCTCTGATGAACCCCTTTTCGAAATCGTTGTGTATGACTCCGGCGGCCTTTGGAGCTTTCCAGCCCCTGTGGATTGTCCAGGCGCGTACCTCTTTGACTCCTGCCGTGAAGTAGCTGATGAGTCCGAGGCGATCGAAGGCGGTACGGATAATCTTGTCGAGTCCGGACTCTTCTATACCGAGCTCCTCCAGAAATTCCGCGGCCTCTTCTTCTTCGAGCTGCACGAGCTCCTCTTCGATCTTGGCGCAGAGTTTTATGACGTCGGCTCCCACCTCTGCGGCATGTTTTTTTACCGCTTCGACATATTCGTTATCTTCGAGGAGTCCGTCTTCGTCGACATTGGCACCGTAGATAACCGGCTTGTTCGATAGGAATCGAAGCTCCTTGTCGAGACGGACGAAATCTTCATCCTCTCTTTTTTCGAATGTGCTGACAGGCTTTATCTCTTCGAGGTGCGCCATCAGCTCGCGGGCGATTTCGAGCTGCGCTCTGATCTTTTTGTCACCGGTCTTGGCCTGACGGGAAAGACGGTCTATCTTCTTCTCCAGCTGCTGGATATCGGCAAATATCAACTCGCTTTCGATGATCTCTATATCTCTTAACGGATCTATGCTTCCTTCCACATGGGTGATGTTGCCGTCATCGAAACAGCGCACCATATGCAGGATCATTTCCGTTTCGCGTATGTTGCTCAGAAACTGGTTGCCGAGACCTTCTCCCTTGCTTGCTCCCTTGACGAGACCGGCAATATCTACGAAATCGATCGTGCTGTGCTGGATGCGTTCCGGATTTACGATCCTGGCCAGCTCTTCGAGCCTGCTATCCGGTACCGGTACCACGGCCTTGTTCGGTTCGATGGTGCAGAACGGGTAGTTGGCCGACTCTGCGTTCTGCGCTTTTGTAAGCGCATTGAAAGTTGTAGACTTGCCGACATTGGGCAGACCTACGATTCCTACGGGAAGACCCATATCTGTGACTCCTTGAGTGGGTTTGGACTCTCTCGTGCGAGGGGTATCTTAGAGGTTTTTCGGTTTGTGGGAGTATATCAAAGATAGCGTCGTAAAATCAACACGCCACTACCTGTAGTATAATCGCTCATATACAGAGTTTTATCAAAGTCAAAGCGGAGCGACTCAATGAAAAAAGAGCATAAACAAAAGATCGATCCAAAGAACCTGATGGCTGTGGAGCGGGCTACGACATCGCTGATAGGCACCTCTATATCTCTAATCGTTCTGGGGTTTGTCGTAGAGAAGTTCGAACTCTTTTTGAACATCATCTCTTTGGAACTCGAGGGTAGAGCCGATCATAAGATGCCGCAACTCGAGCATATCGATTTCTACAACTATATGGGTATAGCCATAGTCGGCGCCGGTATAGTTCTGGCCCTTTTTACATACAGGTACTATACAAGGTGGATCGAGCACCTGGAGCGGGGAGAGTTGGATACCGACAAAAAAATATATTTTCTACTATCGCTCTTCGTGGCTCTTGTCGGCTTTTTGCTTCTTGCGAGTATGGTGATGCTTTAAGCGGTTCGTTTGGATCACAGAGTCTGCAAAAAATGTTTCTGCATCTTTTTTTGCAGACTCTTCGCCGCCATTTCCAACGCTTTTGGACCGCTTTGCGCTGAGACCCCGCGAACATCGTAATGCTCGATAGCCAGAGGTTTTCGATACGGTTTGTGCAGGAGCAGACGCACTTTCGCTTCGAAAATATGTTTTTGGGCCTCTTTTTTATGTGCCAGCTTGCCCTCTATCGTGATGCATAGAGTTCTGCCGTCACTTTCTCTCTTTCCGGTATCAAGCAGGCTCTCTTTTTTGAGTAGCTCCGTCACCGCGTCGGCAAAGCGCTGCATTGCTGGAGTAGATGCCGGCTCTATCCGGAACCTGATCTCCTTTTTTAGCTTTTTGGCACTCTTTTTGAAGTAGGGGAGTGCATCTTCGACTCTCTTCGAGAGGTTCGAAGGAAGCGGAGTCAGAAAGTTTAGCAGAAGATAGTCCGGCAAGATGCTTTGCATTCTGTTTACAGACTCTTTGGCGACAATATATCTGGTGGAGGTATCTTTTTTCAAAGCCGCATGCCATCTCTCCTCTACCGCTACGAGTCTGGATATGACCGACTTTTTCAGAGGCTTTGCCAAATCCTTTCGATCGAGTGTCGCTCTTGCGGTTTTCATATTTTTGTCCGTTTCAATGATCTCGTATTCGGGATCGCTCGAATCTATAAGCGCAAATAGCCTGTTTCCGGAGCTTTTCATCTCGTTTTCGTCAAGATGCAGACCGGGATATTTCGAGTCGAGATAGGCTACGAACCGCTGCCAGCTCTTTTTTTTCATATTTGCCAAAGCGGCCGCTTTGGCTTTTTCCACACTCTTTTGGGTTCCATATCCGGACAGTTTCGAGTTGTCGTTTCTTGCAGGCTGCGATACTTTCGATTCAAGTGGGCTCATTTTCGCGGATGGAGTCTTTTGAAACAGATCTCCTTGTGTGTGGTTCGAGATTGTAGTCGATCCGCAGCCGGTAAACAGTGCAAGCACAATAGCGGTAAAGAGATTTCTTGTCGCAGCCATCTTCATCCTGAGAGTTTATGTATCTGATGTAATTATCGGCAATAGAGCTTTTTTTTTAGGCTCAATCTCTTTGGCGGGGGCAGTTTGGTAAAATAACCTTATTTATCATTGGAGTATATATGTCGGACGAATCCATTAGAATGGGACTTTTGGCGGCGGTGGCGATTATTATGGTTATCATTCTGAAGTTGCCCAAAAAAAAGAGTTGAGGCTATTTGTGGAGATGGCGGGATAAGTGTCCCGCCGAGTGTCACGCTTTGTCTCTTTCGGACTCTTTTACAATCTGTTCGAACCACTTGACAGTCATGCGCACACCCGCACCGCTCGCTCCTGCCGGATTGTATCCCCACGGCTTTTCAACATATGCTGGGCCGGCGATATCGAGGTGTAGCCATCTCTGTTTGTACTCCTCTTCGATAAAGTGGTCCAGAAATAGAGCAGCCGTGATAGCTCCACCGTATCGGCTGCTGCTGATGTTGCATACGTCGGCTATATCGCTTTTTATCAGCTTTTTCAGATAGCGGTTGAACTGTAGCGTTCCCGTTAGCTCTCCCGCGTTGGAGGCGGCCTTGGAGAAACTGTGCTTCAAAGCTCTGTCGTGCCCCATTATACCTGTGGTATATTCACCCAGAGCGACGACACAGGCTCCTGTCAGGGTGGCGAAGTCGAGCAGGTAGTCGGGGGCCACCTTCTCCTGGGCGTAACACAGGCAGTCGGCGAGGACGAGTCTTCCTTCGGCATCCGTATTGCGTACCTCAATAGTCTTGCCGTTTTTGGCCTTGAGTACATCGTCCGGCTTGTAGGCGTTGCCGCCTATCATATTCTCCGTAGCGCCTATGATGCCGTGAACCTCTACGGGAAGTTTCAGTTCGCTTACGGCTTTCAAGATGCCAAGTACCGCACAGGCTCCGGACTTGTCGGCCTTCATCGTCACCATATATTCGGCCGGTTTGAGACTCAATCCGCCGCTGTCGTAAGTGAGGCCTTTGCCTACCAGGGCTATTTTGTATTTTGGTTTTTTTGGCCTGTATGTCAAGTGTATCAGTCTTGGGGGGTGATCGCTTGCGCGACTTACCGCAAGAAACGCTCCCATGTTTTCGGCTTCGAGGCCCTTTTCATCGAGTATGACACACTCAAGACCGTTCTCCTCCGCAAGTGCCGACGCTTTGAGTGCGAGCATATCCGGGGTCATATCGTCGGGAGGAGTGTTGACGAGATTTCTTGTATAGTTGGTCGCCTGTGCAGTAGTGACCGCGGCGGCGATATAGCTTTGCGCTTTTTCAAAATCGATGCTTTTGCCTTTGAAATCCTCGTTGCAAATAGTGACCTTTTTTATAGGATGAGGAGCCTTTTCGCTTTTGTATGCGTCATATTCATAGTCGCCGAACACCATACCTTCGGCCATCGCCTTGACATTTTGAGCAGAACACTTGCCAAGGTAGAGGCCGCACTTGGCAGTTTTAGCATCGGTACTTCTCAATCTTCTTATCGCGGCGGCGAATGCACTTCTTATATCGTCGTGGTGCAGCGATTCGGCCCCTACATACAGACGCCGCTTTTCAGCGAGCAGGCATATCTCGTCCTGTTCACCCTTGAAGCCTGCAAGCTCCAGCAAGGATCTCTCCTCCTCGACCCACGGATGGCTCGTCTCTTTCTCTATTACACAGACGATCTCTATATCAGCCTCTACTTCAGCTACGGTTTTGTTTTGAATCTCTATTTGCACCTCTTCTCTCCTCTCTCGTTTTTAAAATATTGTTTTCTATTCGTTTAAATAGATAGGTTATGCCCAAAAGCAGCATACCGGCCATAGGCAGAGCGAGATACCAGTGCTCTTTCGCGATGTCAAGAACCATCAGAATCTGCTCACCGAATATATATGCCAGAACTATCGTTATCGCCGCCCAAACCTGTGCACTTACAAAGTTGATGAAAGCGAACTTTTTGGCACCGTATCTCGTCAGTCCTATACTCATAGGTATAATCGTTCTGAATCCGTACAGGTAGCGCTGGATGAAAATGATGGGCCAGCCGTACCTCTTTAGCAGCAGGTGCGCTATGGCGAATTTTCTTCTTTGTCTGTGAAGATATCTGTGTATGAATTTTTTGTTGTAGCGCCCTATGTAGAAGTAGATCTGGTCACCGACAAAGCCGCCGAGACCGGCGATGAATATCGCAAGCCCCATATTCATATGGCCGGTATGCACCATGGTACCGGCCATGACAAGGCCCAGCTCCCCCTCGAGCACGCTCCAGAAGAATAGTATGATATATCCATACTCTTTCAGGGCATCTATGAGAAACTGTTCCATTTCGCCTCTTTATTCGAAATCGAGCAGCTCTTTTGCCTGCACCATATCCTTGTCGCCACGTCCGGACAGGTTTACGACAATCAGAGAGTTTTTTATCTTTTCTGGATCCATCTTTTTCAGATACGCAATGGCGTGTGAACTTTCGAACGCAGGTATGATACCCTCTTTCCGGCTGAGCCACACAAACGCTTCGAGCGCCTCTTCGTCCGTTACGGAGTCGTATTCGGCGGCTCCAGTATCTTTCAGGTAGGCGTGTTCGGGTCCTATCCCGGGATAGTCGAGTCCTGCGGAGATGGAGTGTGCCTCGAGTATCTGTCCGTCTTCATCTTGAAGCAGATAGCTCATCTGTCCGTGCAGTACCCCTGGACTTCCCTTGGCCAGACTCGCTCCGTGCTTGTCCGTATCGAGTCCCAGACCCCCAGCCTCTATTCCGATACAAGTCGTCTCCGGCGAATCGAGGAAGTGTGCGAAGATGCCCATAGCGTTGCTTCCTCCGCCGATACATGCTATTACATAGTCGGGGAGTCTGTTTTGCAGTTTCAGTATCTGCGCTTTCGCTTCATATCCGATAATTGCCTGAAAATCACGTACCATCATGGGATACGGATGCGGTCCCGCAACGGTTCCTATGATATAGAACGTGTCCCTTGCATTCGTGACCCAGTGGCGGATCGCGTCGTTCATGGCATCTTTAAGAGTTTTGCTGCCGCTCTCTACGGCGTGTACCTTCGCTCCGAGCAGCTTCATACGAAAGACGTTGAGCTCCTGTCTTTCGACATCCTTGGCGCCCATGAATATTTCGCACTCCAGTCCAAGAAGAGCCGCGATGGTTGCCGTGGCCACTCCGTGCTGCCCGGCTCCGGTTTCGGCGATCACCCGTCTTTTTCCAAGACGCTTGGCTATGAGTCCCTGAATGATCGTGTTGTTTACCTTGTGCGCACCTGTGTGGTTGAGATCTTCACGTTTGAGGTATACCGTGGCGCCGATCTCGTCGGATATGTTTTTTGCATGGTAAAGAGGGCTCGGGCGTCCTACGTAGTGCTCGAGATAGTAGTGGGCCTCTTTCCAGAACGATTCGTCGAATCTGATTTTCGCATACGCCTCGTCGAGCTCTTCGAGTATCGGCATCAACGTTTCTGGAACGTATCGACCGCCGAAAATCCCGAAATGGCCCAGTTCGTCCGGATCGTACTTCAGAGGCTTGGGTATATACATCAGCGAACCTCCAGTACACTGTAGTGCGGGGCGATGCCTGAAAGTTTTTCCACGCCTCCAAGAAAAGCGAGGTTTATAACGAAACAGGCCTCCACGCACTCGCCTCCGGCGTCACGGATCAGCTTCGCCGCTGCCGCGGCTGTTCCGCCGGTAGCGATGAGATCGTCTATGAGCAGAACCTTCGCCCCCTTTTTGCCGCCGAAGGCGTCTATATGTATCTCGACTTCATCGAAACCGTACTCCAGTGCATACTTTTCCGCTATGGTAGCGGCCGGAAGCTTCCCTTTTTTACGGATGGGAACGAAGCCGATACCGAGTCTTGACGCCAGTGCCGCTCCGAATATAAATCCTCGACTCTCGATGCCCGCTACGAAATCGAGAGCCGCATCCTCGTATCTGGCCGCAAGATGATCCATGAGCATCTTGTAGGCATTCTTGTCGTTGAGCAGAGTCGTAATATCCTTGAAGATGATTCCCGGTTTAGGAAAGTCGGGTACATCCCTGATAGACTCCATAAGAAAGTTTTTTTCACTCTCTGTCAATATTTTCATCGATCAACCTTTGTTATCAGAGTAGAGCCTCTATACGCGACTCGAGATCTTTTATCCTGCTTCTAAGTTTTTCGTTTTCGATCCGGTATTGGCTGTTTCGCTGCTTGACTGTCTTTATCTCTCTTCTTAGCTTGATCATCTGCTCGTTGAGGATATCGATATTTCCAAGAGCTCTTTGAAGCTGTATCTGATACTTGCGAATCAGCACCTCCGCCTCTTTCAGAGTCAGCTTCATGACGTCGTTGTTCTTCTGCTCCTTGATGGTGAGGTTTTGGAAATAGAACATCTTTATAAGAAGCACCACCACCAAAACGAGCGAAACTGTGACGATGGACCACTCCAGAAACATCAGTGACTCTTTTGCAGCGCCATGATCTTTTCGACGCGCCCGGTATGTCGTCCGCCTTCGAACTCGGTGGAGCAGAAGGCATCTATCATCGACTCTATGACACCGGGACCGGAAACCCTCTCGCCGAAGCAGAGGATATTTGCGTCGTTGTGGGCTCTGGCCATCTGCGCAGTGTAGTAGTCGTGGCAGTGAGCCGCTCTGATTCCGTCAATCTTGTTCGCGGCTATGCTCATACCGATACCGGTTCCGCAAATGAGTATGCCGAACGATCCTTTCTCTTTCGCTACCGCCTTCGATACCTTTTCGGCATAATCCGGATAGTCGACTCTGTCGGCGCTTTGCGGACCCATATCGACCACTTCGTGACCTCTTGATTTCAGCATTTCGATGACCTGACCCTTGATCGTGTAGCCCGCATGATCACTGCCGATATAGAATTTCATCTGCAACCCCTTGCAAAGTTTTTTCAATTATACAAGATAGAGCCTCAAAAAAGGCTGTTGTGAAAGGCGGCAAATCCAAAGACTCTTTGCCGCGAGATGTTCGGTTTTAACGCAGCAGCAGATCTATCATCCACATCGCCGGCATGAAAAACCACTGGCTAAGAGGTGTGGCGATGACTATGATGAGCAGTATCATGCCTATCGGCTCGATTTTGTTCAAAAGATCGACGATACCCTGCCAGCGAAACTGCATGGATATGTATCTTAGAGCGTTTGCCCCGTCCAGAGGCGGAAACGGCCAGAGGTTGAAAACTCCGAGAACCACGTTGTAAATGACCGTGTACATGACGAAGTAGGCCAAAAATGCGCCAAACAAAGATGTGGGCTGATCGACGACTCCTATGAAGAGCGATGCGGCTACGGCCAGGGCGAAGTTGTATGTGACACCCGCAAGAGCCACTGCCACGGCTGCCATGTAGCCTCCGTTGTAGATTACCGTACGAATGTTTACCGGTACCGGTTTCGCCCACCCGAACAGAAACGGCGCACCGCTAATGTAAAGAAGAAGCGGAACGACAATCGTACCTATCGGGTCTACATGGACTATGGGATTGATGCTCAGTCTGCCGGCATCTTTGGCGGTGGAGTCTCCGAACCTGTATGCCGCATAGCCGTGCATTATCTCATGGCCGATGATGGCTACCATGAGGGAGAGTACGATCGCTGCGATCTTTATGATATCTATATCACTCGACATATCGCGGTACTTCTCTTTCCAGCGTCTCTACATCTCTTCCTATACGATCCCACCGAATGAGGTAGTTGTCATCCCAGCTGAAGTAGATGAACCATGGTTTTCCGACGATGAGCCTGTATGGAACGGTTCCCCAGAACCGGCTGTCGTTGGAGTGGTCCCTGTTGTCTCCGAGCATGAACCAGTGCCCCTCTTCGACCCTGACGGGTCCGAATTCGAATATCTCCATCGGCTGCATCCCGTCCATGACGACATCGGGATCGTTGTGGATTCCCGGAAATTCGTCGCGATAAGGATCTTTCACGAAGAGCATCCCCTCAATTTTTACGATCTTCTCCTGCGGATAGTTTGCCACTATGAAATCATCTCCTTCGTGTGGGTGGAGATAGAGAGATTTTTTGTGGATGAAAAGAATGTCGCCGCCGACTGCTACGCAGCGTTTTACATAGTGTATCTTTTCGTTTCTGGGGTATCGAAAGATTACAATATCGCCCCGTTTTGGCCCTTTCGCGTCGATTATATGACCGTCCCCGTCACTATCGAACCATACCGGAACCTCGATCCAGGGGATGTGCGGGACAGGGACTCCGTAAGCGAACTTTTTGACGAAGAGGTGGTCTCCGATCAGAAGCGTGTTTTTCATGGAGCCGCTCGGTATGACGAAAGCCTGCGCCACGAAAAATATCACCATCAAAACTATGATGACGGTTCCTGTCCAGGTATTTGAAAAGTTGTATAGTCTTACAATCCAGTGGGGCTTTTTTTCACTCGACTCTTCTTGAATCTGCTCGGGCCGGTTCTCGCTCATCGGACGCGCCTTTTCGCGGCTTTTATGGTGTTTGAAAGAAGCATGGCTATGGTCATCGGGCCGACACCGCCCGGAACCGGTGTGATGTAGCTGCATTTTGGAGCCACGGCTTCATAGTCGACATCTCCGGTGAGCGTTCCGTCTTCGAGGCGGTTTATACCTATATCGATTACCACGGCGCCATCTTTGACCATATCCTCGGTGATGAGTCCCGCCTTTCCGACGCCTACTACGAGGATATCCGCACGCCTCGTATGCGACGGAAGATCCTTCGTATATATATGGCAGATGTCGACAGTGGCGAAGGCGTTGAGCAACAGAGCCGCCATTGGTTTTCCCACTATGTTGCTGGCACCTACTATACAGGCATCTTTTCCCTTTGGATCGATGCCGTAAGCTTCGAGCATCTTCATTACACCCAGCGGAGTGCACGGAACAAATCCGTCGAGCCCGGTCATGAGGCGTCCGAAGTTGTACGGATGGAAACCGTCTACATCCTTGTTCGGATCTATCAGTTCCAGTATTCTTGTGGTATCTATATGCTTTGGAAGCGGAAGCTGAACCAAAATACCGTCTATATTCGGGTTTTTGTTCATCATCAGGATCGTCTCTTCGATTTCACCCTGGCTGATGGAAGAGGGCATTTCGTGAGTTATGGAGTATATACCGGCCTCTTTGCATGCCTTGGCCTTCATCTTCACATACGCATGACTGGCCGGATCGTCGCCTACCAGGATCACGGCAAGACCGGGCGTGACCCCTTTTTCGCTCTTTAGTGATTCTACCTCTTTGGCAACCTGGGAGCCTATTTCACCCGCCAGCCTTTTGCCGTCGATTATCTGCATATAGCTGTCCTTATGACAATATTGGATAGAATAATATCGAAATATTGATTAAAAGGCGGTAAGTGAAGTATCTACCGATTCTTCTTGCACCTATGCTCCTTTTGGCGGAGGAGTCTTTCATAACAGTCGGGGAGTATGGCCAGATGCTCTACAACAACCCGCGAGGCATAGGATGTATACACTGTCACGGAGAGAGCGGAGAGGGAGCTCTCATAGCGAGCTACAAAGAGGATGGCAAAAGGGTGGAGCTGAGGGGTCCCGATATCAGAAAGGTGACACTCAAAAGATTGAAGGCCACCCTGCCGAAACGTCATAGAGTGATGCCGACTTATTTTCTTACGGACAAGGAGATAAGGGCGATTTTCCACTATTTGCACCAGGGAGCGGAGTAGTCTATGGTTTTTGAAGATCTGTCAGAACTCGAAGAGATTGTAGAGAGAAACGATATAGAGGCTGTAGAGAGTCTCTATTCAAACAGAGTTCAGAGTGCAAGATACAGGCCGCCTTATATCCGCAGCGCTTTGATGCTTTCCGCCCACAGGCTAAGGCACCTGAACAGACTCGATCGGCTCGAGGCCGATATAGCGGTGCTAAACCTCGAGGATGGAGTGGCTCCTTCCAAAAAGGCGATCGCTCTTCGACTCGTCGCTCTCTTTTTGGCGGAGACAAAGAGTATGCGTTCGATGAGCGTAGTGAGGATAAATCCGCTCGAGGAGGGCGGCGCCGAAGAGATCGCCTATCTAAACGGTGTAGTGCCGGATGCGATCAGGATACCGAAAATAAAGAGTGCGGAGGATGTAAAAAAGGCGCTGGATCTGGTCGACAAGAGGATAAAGATTCACCTCTCCATAGAGACGAAAGAGGCATTCGAAGCTCTCGCATCGCTGCGAGTGGATGAGCGTGTTGAGGCTTACTATCTCGGAGTGCTCGACCTTTTGGCGTCGATGGGGCTTTCGCAACGTATCGTACAGCTGCACAATCCGACCATGCACTACATTTTGTCGAGATTTCTTCTCAAGTCCTCTACGCAGGGAGTTTTGCCGATCTCGTTCGTTTATCAGGATTATAAGGATATCGAGGGGTTTGAAAACTGGTCTCTGCTCGAAAGAAAGATGGGATACCACGCCAAGGGGTGTATCTCTCCGGCGCAGGTCGAGATAGCCAACAGGATTTTCTCTCCGGATGAAGAGGAGCTCGAGCGGGCAAGACGCATAGTGGAGCTGTTCGAGTCTGATCCAAACAACAGCGGTTTCGCTGATGAGGAGCTCGGTTTCGTGGACGAACCGATATACAAGAGTGCCAAGCAGATGCTTGAAAAGTTTTCGTAAATAAATGTATAATGACAAAGAAATTTAAAAATAAACCTGTATTATCAAAAGGAGCCGGGGCTCATGAAAAAATCGATAAATAGAAGCGTAGCGGTCGCCATTGCGGTGGCTCTTCTTTCGGGAGGGTGCGCTACCAAAAACGGTACTGCACCAAACGACGGAAACAATACAAAAACCGGTGTACTTATAGGGACACTCGTAGGTGCGGCACTCGGAGCGATTACCAGCAAGCATCACAAAGGCAAAAACGCCGCTATAGGTGCCGCGGTAGGTGCAGCCGCGGGAGGTGCCATAGGGTACAGTCTCGACAAACAGGCGCAGGAGGTGGCCGACTCGATGCAGACGAGAGTCAGCGGCGACGAAGCGGCGGCGGCCAGGTCGAACGATATAGTGGTGACGAAGGGAGACAACTATGTAAAGATCACCTTTAAAAGCAGGATGATGTTCGCCACCGACTCGTTCGTACCGACGCCGGAAGCGAAAGAGAAGATAGCGAAACTCGTCGATCTGTTGAAGAGTTATCCGGACACGATAGTGCAGGTAGTGGGACACACCGACAGCAGAGGAAGTTACGACTACAATCTCAAACTCTCGCAAAAGCGAGCCTTCAATGTCGCCAATATGCTCAAAGAGCTCGGCGTTTCCAATAAAATCTATGCAAGAGGATGCTCCTTTTCAAAACCACTGGTGCCAAACGATTCGCCTGAAAATATGGCTATAAACAGAAGAGTGGAGATATACCTCTATCCAAACGAAGAGAGTGTCATAGACGCCTGCTTGTAAAAAGGCCTCAATAGAGACGGTAATAGATGTAGAATCTGATTTTTGTAGTCTCCGTGGGGTGCGGATAATCTTTGTAGGCGGTTTTTATGGTATCCAGAGAGTTTTGGTCCAGAACTTCCACGCCCGATCCTTGTATCACTTTCAAATCCGTTATATCTCCGTTGGGGTGGAGGTAGAATTCGACAATATTCATACCGTCCTGATTGAGTCTGGCTGCGATATAAGGGTATCCTCTTACAGTCAGATAGTGCTGGGTAATTCCCTGAATACGGGATAAATTGTTTTTGATGAAGCGTTTTTGCTCCGGAGTGAAACGGTCGAACTCGTCTTTGTAGAGGGCTTTGAACTCTTCGTTGGATACGGCATCCGATATCTCGTCGATCGATGGAGAAGGCGGCGTCGGTACGGACGGTGTTCCGAGGGCTCCTGCGAGTCTGGAGAGAGCGGAAGAGGGCTTCGATTCTTTCGGAGCGGGGGGCTCTTTCACTCTTTTGGCCTCTTCTCTTTTCTCGCCGGTAGAGGGCTGCTTTCCGGTCGGTACGGTCGCAGAGGTTTTTTTATCGGTGCTTGGCGGTGACTTCTTTTGAGCTTTTTTTACAGGCTCTTTCTCGGTCTCTTTCTTGACCTCTTTCTTGGGAGTCGGCCTCTTTTTTTCGGCGGGTACGGGCTTTCTCTTTTGCGAAACGGACTTTTTCTTATCTGGCATTTGATTTTTTAAGGGCTGTGTCGCCTTCTTTGGAGCAGGCTGCGCTTTTTTTACCGGCTTTTTCAAAGAGGGAGCGGTAATGAAGTCCTGCAAGGAGAGCTCTACACGCTTTGCGGTGCTCGCTGTCTGCATTTTAAGTTTTCGCTCCTGCATGAAGTACCAGACGGTTGCTATGATGATCGCGTGAATGGCGATAGAGAGTAAAAGTGAAGCTGTTTTTCGGCGGTTCATCTCTCTCCATAATGATTTTGATTTGCAACCTGAACGGCAGATTGAGTCGAAATTATGGCATAACTTTGTTATCTTGCAGTGAACGTATAATTTCACCTTAACCCTCATTAGCCTATAATAGGCCGAAAATTTATTTGAGGATCGACTATGAAGCATACCAGAAGTATCGAGGCCTACGAAGAGGCGAAAAAGGTAATTCCAGGGGGAGTCGACTCTCCCGTTCGGGCGTTCGGCAGTGTAGGCGGGACCCCGCCCTTTATCGATTGCGGTGAAGGCGCCTATCTCGTCGATGTGGACGGAAACAGGTATATAGACTACGTTCAGAGTTGGGGACCTCTTATCTTTGGACATTGCGATCCGACCGTAGAGGCCGCCGTAATAGAGACGGCGAGAAAGGGGCTGAGTTTCGGTGCTCCGACCGTACTTGAAACGGAGCTTGCAGAAGAGATAGTCTCTTTGTTCGAATCCATTGAAAAGGTGCGCTTCGTAAACAGCGGTACCGAAGCGGTAATGAGCGCCATACGTCTTGCGAGGGGCTATACCGGAAAGGACGATATAGTCAAGTTCAAGGGATGCTATCACGGCCACAGCGATTCTCTGCTCGTTCAGGCCGGAAGCGGTGCGGTGACGTTCGGATCGCCCAATTCGCCCGGTGTTCCGGCTGACTTTGCCAAACATACTCTCCTTGCCGACTACAACGACATAAACAGTGTCAAAGCATGTTTCGAGGCAAGTAGCGAAATAGCCTGTGTTGTCATAGAGCCTATTGCCGGAAACATGGGGCTTGTACCGGCCGATGAGGAGTTCCTGAGAGAGCTTAGAGCGCTTTGTGACGAGCATGGTGCACTTCTGCTTTTCGATGAAGTCATGAGCGGTTTTAGGGCTTCGTTGACAGGAGCGCAGGGGCTGACCGACGTAAAACCGGATCTTGTGACACTTGGAAAGGTGATCGGAGGCGGAATGCCTGTGGGAGCGTTTGGAGGCAGAGCGGATATCATGGCAATGTTGAGTCCGGAAGGGCCGGTATATCAGGCGGGCACTCTAAGCGGCAACCCAGTCGCTATGGCTGCCGGACTCGCCCAGATCAGACAGCTGAAGGCTGATGTGGCGATCTACGATATTTTGCAGATGAGGGCGCAAAGACTCGTTGACGGATTGAAGTCCGCGGCGGATGCCAACGACATTCCGCTACAGGTCGATGTAAGAGGGAGCATGTTCGGCTTCTTCTTCAACGACAAACCGGTGAAGAATTTCGACGATGCCCTAAATAGCGATACGGATCGCTTCGCCAAGTTCCACAGGGCTATGCTCGATCGCGGATTCTACTTCGCGTGCAGCCAGTTCGAGACAGGCTTTATCTCTACCAAGATCAACGAAGCCATGATCGATGAGACGATAAGAAACGCTCACGAAGTGATGGGTGCTCTTTAATGGCCGAAGAGGAGAAGTCGAAAACGAAAAAGGTCGTAGAGGGGGCGTACGACCTATCTTTGGGGATTTCGATGGTCGTGGCCGTCGTCATCGGAGTCGGCCTCGGTATCGGTATGAAAAAGCTCTTCGGCTACGACTGGCTCTTTTGGCTCGGTGTGTTCTGGGGTGTCGCCGCGGCCGTTTTGAATGTCTACAAGGCTTATAAAAAGCAGATGAGATCTCTCGAAGAACTGAAAAACGACCCGAAATACAGAGACTATCGCAATATCGATGACGACCGGGATTCGTAATGTAGCGCTCTCTCTCGCGCTTGCTGCTCTTTTGGGCGGTATAGCGTCCATGTTTGCAGCAGGAGAGAGAGCGCTGGCAAATTTCGAAATCGGCTTTTTCAGTGCACTTTTCGTATTGATCGCCAGTAGCTTCGGTTATTGGCAGATGGTGCAAGGAAGCGGACAGAGCAGACCTCACTACGATCTTCCGGACGAGACGGAGCGCATAGATGACAGATTCGGACTATGGGAAGAGGATCCGCCGACAACGGATGAAGAGGATGTAAAAAAGCTTCTGCGGCAAGAGCGCAGCAGAATCAAAAAAGGGCGCAGGGATTTCAGGACTCTTCTTGAAACGTCAAAACCGGCTCTCTCTCTATACAGACTTGTCGCTTATGCCGTTTTGGTCTACGGAGTATATCGATTGATTTCAGACGACTCTTTTGAACCTATCTTCTATCTTGCGGGGGCCGGAGCCGCACCTTTTGTTACGGCTGTGACACTTTGGATTCAAAATCGCGGATAGCCACTCCGCTTCAATCCGAAATGAGCGGTGCTTCAAAAAGGATACGGTTCTCTTTTTTTACGATATAGCCGTTCAGTTTTCTGGCCAGCCTGCTTAGCTCCTTGATACTGCATGAGCTGTTTAGATCCCCTTTTACGGCTACCTGAAAAATCGGGTATCTTCTTTTTTCGAACTTCAGGGTCTCTCCGGTTTTCAGGCTCATCTTTATCTCTACCGGTTCAGTGTCGTGAAAACATGAAAATATATCCGTCATGAGTTTCACGAACTCTTCCGGGTGGATTTTCATCTCCGGAAAAGTCGGGTCGAAAGATGTGGTGAAACCGTGGTGTCTGCTGATGGAGCTTGTGCTTACCGCAAGATCTATTAGCGTGTAGATGTTGTGGCTGCTCATATCGTCGATATGCGGATTGCTGATCCTCTCAGGCGGCTTCTGGTAGAGGCGTATCGCTATCGTGTCGTTGTCTTCGTAACCGACCATGATTCCGAAAAATTCGTATCGTCCGTAGTTTAGATCCATCATGGTGGTTTTGAAGCCGTATGAGAGGTTTGCGTAGGCGACTGCGAGATCGAAAATCTCCTTGACGGTCGCTTCCGCCAGGAGAAACTGCGCCTCCTGGTTGAGTGTCTTGACCCTTCCGTTACTGTCGAAAAGGATCCATGGATTGTAGTCGTACTCGATCCACTTCTCTAAAAATTCCATCACTCTTCTATGTAGTTTTTCAGTTTACGTCCGACTTTCGGATGCTTGAGCTTCTTGATGGCGCTGCTTTCGATCTGGCGGACCCTCTCTCTTGTGACGTTTAGCTCTTTGCCGATCTCTTCGAGAGTCCTGTCGCTCTCATCTTTCATCAAGCCGAAACGCATACAGATGACCGCTTTCTCTCTCTCGTTGAGCTGGTCGAGAACGTCGTCTATCTGGTGTTTTAGATCCTCTTTCATGACCGAGTCTATCGGGCTTGCGGAGCTTTTGTCCTCTATGAAGTCACCGAAACGTCCATCCTCTTCACTACCGACTGGCGCTTCGAGACTGACCGGTTCTTTCGTGATCTTTATGACGTTTTTTACCTTGTCAACGCTTAGACCGACATCCTTGGCGATAGTTTCGACGTCCGGCTCTTTTCCTGTCTCTTGCAGATGTTTGCGCATGATCTTGTTGATACGGTTTATCGTCTCTATCATATGAATCGGAATACGGATCGTTCTGGCCTGATCCGCGATGGCACGACTGATGGCCTGACGTATCCACCATGTAGCGTAGGTGGAGAATTTGTATCCCTTTTTGTATTCAAACTTGTCTACCGCTTTCATTAGACCGATATTGCCCTCCTGGATAAGATCGAGGAAAGGAAGTCCGCGGTTTGTGTAGCGTTTTGCTATCGAGACGACGAGTCTGAGGTTCGATTTGGCCATTCTCGTTTTGGCCTCTTCGCTGATCTTCTTGCCGCGCTTGATCTGCTCCAGAATCTCCTGGAGCTTTTCCGGGTCGAGATTGAAGCTGTCCTTGCTCGCCTCTTTAGTCTGAAAGAGCTTTTTAATCTGAAGATATGTGCTCACCATCGTCGCTTCCGGAACGGCGGCCGCAATCTCTTCCTTGCTCATATTCACGATGTTTTCGAGAATCTTGCGGTGGTTTTCGCGAAGCTGTTCGTTGAAAAGCGGAAGACGGTACTCCAGGCGCTTGAGCTCCTTGTCGAAACCTTCGTCGCTTTTGAGTGCGGTCTCCATCGCCTTTACCAGCTCGTTTATGAGCTTGGAGGTTGGGCCAAGATCCAGCAGTCTCTCTTTTAGAACCTTCTTTTTGAAAGAGAGGACCAGCTCGTAATGGAACTTCTCCTCTTCGGAAGCGTCGTCGCCAGGCGCTTTTGCAAGGGTTTTCATCCAGTCCTTCTTGGCCTTTTCCAGTGCCTTGAAAGTCTCTACGACCTTCGCTACACGCTTATTGTCCTTGGAGGATTTTCTTGCGCTCTCGCTCTCTTCGTCGGACTCTTCGGAGTCGCTCTCTTCGAAGCTCTTGAAGAGCTCTTTTACGCGCCGCTCCCTGTTTATCAGCGGCTCTTTGTAGTCGAGTATGAAATCGATAAGGTAGGGTACGGAACATATGGCATCGAGTATGATATCTTCACCCATCTCGATCTTCTTGCTGATTTCGATCTCCTCCTCTTTGGTAAGAAGAGGGATCTGGCCCATCTCTCTTAGATACATTCTTACCGGCGAATCGCTTCTGGACCACTCAAGAAGCTCCTTTTCGCGTGTAAAGTCGAATTCGTCTTCGAGTGTCTCGTCGCTGAGCTTTTGTCTGTCCGACTCTCTTTTTTCGGCCTCTTCGATATTCAGAAGCATCGCCCTTTCACTTGAGGTGATGATCTTGATTCCATATTTTTTGGAGAGTTTCAGTATGTTTCTGGCCTGTGCCAAAGTCGGCTGTTTTTCAAAAATCTGGACAATTTTTTCGTAGGTGATATATTTTTCGTTTTTATGTTCTTCGAACAGTTTTTCAAGTGCTTGATTGAGCTCTTTGGCGGTCATAGTAGATAAGCTCCTTGCGTGAGAGTAAGGGGGATTCTATCCAAAAAAAGGTAAATTGTAAATAAATCTTCCTTCTGCAAAACTTCAAACATCGATAAAATCGGCCTTTTCAAGCCATAAGAGACGATTGTGGGATGCCGCTACGAGCCATATGAAGCTGCAGCGATCTTTCCGGATCGGCATTGACCGTGCAGGAAAGGATCGTATACAAAAAAGAAAGGGAACTGAATCGATGAAAAAGGGGGGACTTTTCAAAACATCTGTAAACCTGCCGGTCAATGCCACCGGAAATATTATCGGCATTCTGAAAAAATTGTTTAGCAGGCGGACGGAAAAAATTCGCTGAATTTGTTTTTCATACTGGAACGGTAATTGCTTCGACGTTTGAGAAGAATTTGAAACTCGAGGTACGACAGATGCAAAACGGTTTCTATACTGTAACCGGAGCCATGGTTACCCAATTCAACCGGCTCGATCAGATAAGCAACAATCTCGCCAACATGAATACGAACGGATACAAAGAGCAAAACCAGGTCATAGGCGACTTTATGCGGATATACCAGCAAAAGCGTGACGAACTACCGCTTCAGAACAATACGAAAGAGGCTGCAAAGTTCCTTAACCGCTCCATAAACAGAGTGCCGCATATCGTCTCGGAGTACAAGGATTTCACCATGGGTCCCATGGAGTCTACCGGCAACCCTTTGGATCTCGCTCTCGGCGAGAAGGATCTCTTTTTCGTCGTGGAAACTCCTGCCGGGGTGAGGCTTACAAGAGACGGAGCTTTCAAGCTCGACGAAGACGGCAGGATGGTTACAAGAGAGGGATATCCGGTTCTCTCGTCGGAATATTTCAAAAGCAGGCAGCCGATAACCGTTCCGGCAAACGCTTCCAATCTGAAAATCGACAAGAGCGGGAAGATCGAATATATGGACCAGACGGCTCCGGATACACCGGTCTATGTAGATCGCCTGATGGTCGTGAGGGTCGATGATCCGTCCGCCTTGAAGAGCGACGGCGACAATCTTTTCACCACCGAAGCGGGGCTTGAAGAGAGCGATCTTAACGTTGTTACGGCTACTTCGGCGGTGAAGCAGGGGATGATCGAAAGGAGCAATGTAAATCCGGTCAGGCAGATGACGGAGCTAATAGAGACGAATCGCCTCGTAGAGATGTATCAAAAGGCGATGAACGCACAGATGGATGATCTAAACAATGACGCCATAAACAAACTGGCTTCGACAAGAGCGTAGAGATCGTGAGGAGAGAAGGATGATAAGATCGCTATACACAGCGGCTACCGGGATGGTGGCGCAGCAGATACAGATAGATACGACATCGAACAATATAGCCAATGTCAATACGATAGGGTACAAGAAACAACGGGCCGAGTTTGCGGATCTTATGTACCAGACGATGGAGTATGCCGGTACATCTACGAGTGAACAGACCAAGTCGCCTACCGGTATATCGGTGGGGCTCGGGGTCCGTCCTACCGCCATCGCCAAGCAGTTTACACAGGGCAACTTCAAGGAGACCGGAAACAATCTCGATCTTGCCATTACTGGAAACGGATTTTTCAAAGTCCTTCTTCCGGACGGTACGCAGGCATATACGAGAAACGGCGCCTTCAAGCTCGACGCTACCGGTACCATCGTCAACTCCGACGGCTATGCGCTCTCTCCGGAAGTGGTGATTCCAGAAGATGCGGTCGCCATTTCGATCGGTGCGGACGGTACAGTATCCGTGCTTCAGGCAGGACAGCAGGAGGCCACAGATATCGCGCAGATACAGCTGACAAACTTCATAAATCCGGCCGGGCTGCACTCTCTCGGGGATAATCTCTATATAAATACATCCGCCTCCGGCGATCCTATCGAAGGTGTTCCGGGACTTGACGGTCTTGGACAGGTCAGACAGGGGTTCGTGGAGATGAGCAACGTTCAGCTCGTCGAAGAGATGACCGATCTCATTACCGGTCAGCGCGCTTACGAGGCCAACTCCAAAGCGATCACGACCAGCGACGAGATGTTGCAGATCGTCAACAATCTGAAAAGATAGATAGTCACCCGGCTATAAACTGCCGGTTGGCTTTATCGTCTGATTCCAAGCCTTATCGAGAGCCGCCGGGCGTAATCCTCGTCCGCCATATAGAAGTATTCGAGCTGAGTCTTTATGATCTCTTCGTCGACACCTCGCATCGAATAGGCGAGATTGCCGATCAGATCCTCCTTTTCGTTTTCAGGCATCACTCTGTAAAGTGCTCCAGCCTGGGCGAAATCGCTGTTTTCATCACTATCGTAACCGTATCTGTTTGCATCGCCGCAAACTCCAAGAGGGGGCTCTTTCGTTTCTGACGCTTCGGCCGGTTCCCCTGCGGAGTTGGGTTCGTAGTTGGGTCGATTGCCGCCGTTGTCGTCAAAGCGCATGAATCCGTTTCTGTATCCGTTTTCCACCTCGATCTTCGGTCGGTTGATCGGCAGCAGATTGTAGTTGACACCGAGTCTGTATCGCTGTGCATCGGGGTAGGAAAAGAGTCTGCCCTGAAGCATTTTATCCGGTGAAAAACCTATACCCGGCACCTTGTTTGTAGGGGAGAACGCCGACTGCTCCACCTCCGCAAAGTAGTTTTTCGGATTTCGGTCAAGCTCCAGTACTCCTACTTCGATGAGAGGATAGTCGCCGTGAGGCCAAACTTTGGTGACGTCGAACGGATTTATGCGATACCCTTCAGCCTCCGATTCAGGCATGATCTGTACATACATCTTCCATTTCGGAAAGTCGCCGTTTTCGATAGCTTCGAAGAGATCCTGCGTAGCATAGTCGGGATTCTCACCCGCCAGCCTCGTCGCTTCGTCGGCTCGCAGGTTTTTGATCCCCTGCATCGTCTTGAGATGAAACTTGACCCAGAAGCGCTCGCTCTTATCGTTTATGAAGCTGTACGTATGGCTTCCGTAGCCGTTCATGTGCCTGTATCCGTCCGGTGTGCCCCGGTTGCTGAAGAGTGTCGTGATCTGGTGCAGACTTTCAGGCGTTTTCGACCAGAAGTCCCATACCGTCTCGTTTGACTTGAGGTTCGAATCGGGAAGAGGCTTTTGTGTATGGATGAAGTCCGGAAACTTCATCGGATCGCGTATGAAAAATACGGGAGTGTTGTTGCCGACCAGATCCCAGTTGCCTTCATCCGTATAGAATTTTGTGGCAAATCCCCTTGGATCCCTGGCCGTATCTGCCGAGCCGCGCTCGCCTCCTACGGTGGAGAAGCGCGTGAAGGTTTCGGTCACTTTGCCTACTTCCGAGAAGATCGACGCCTTTGTGTAGGATGTAATGTCGTTTGTAACGGTAAAGGTACCGTGCGCTCCCGCACCTTTGGCGTGAACGATGCGCTCCGGGATCTCCTCCCTGTTGAAGTGGGCGAGCTTCTCCATAAGCTGGACATCCTGCATCAAAACCGGTCCGTTTTTGCCTGCTGTAAGGGAGTTCTGGTTGTCGTGTACCGCCTTGCCGTTATCCATTCTCAAAATCTTTTTTTTCATGAGTTTTTCCTTTTTCTGTATCTTCGAAGCCTTGCGGCAGCTTCAGGCAGCGGTCGATTCTGCCATGTCACTCCCACTTGTAGCTGGTCATTGGTGTATCTGTCCGGTTTGCCCACTCTTTCATGGAGGCGTCATAGAGTCTCGCTTTCGAAAACCGTAGAAGTCGATGGAGTACAAAATAGTTCATGGACGTCTCCAGACCGCCGGTGCAGTATGTGACGACCTCTTTTTCCGGATCGAGTCCAAGCCCGTCTACAAGCATACTCCTCAACTCTTCGACACTTTTCATCTCTGTGTTGTTGTTGAAGCTG
>JAMONQ010000163.1 GCA_027065635.1 Campylobacterales bacterium
CCTCCGGTTTCGAACGACCAAAACAAACATCGCTATGGTTTATTCTATCCGATTCTACAAAAGTGATGCCAAAAGTCGGCTGTATAACATCAATCTTTGACGATTCTGCCGGCAACCGCTCTCTCTACTTCAGAAAAACGGAGCACTCTCTTGCCGTGATGCCTCTTCATAAAGTCGTATGCACTCTTTTCGTCTGCGAAAGGTATGAACTCTCCGCCTTTCGGGCCCTCCACGTCGCTTCCGACAACATACCAGGCTTTCTGTGCTATCAACGGCTTTTTAGTAGCGTAGTCGCGTACCACGATCTTTTTGACATGCATTCTTATATTTGCATAGTCGCCATATTTTTCTGGCTCCAGATAGAATCTCATGAACTCTTTGACACCGTCGAAAGCGAGATGCCTGAAACGCCCCTTCTTTTCATAGTAGAGTATCACCACCCAGTCATGGTGCCTGAAGATATAATCCTTGCATACCGGACATCTGTCCAAAGAGGAGGTATCGATACCGGACAAAGCCTCGTTCGGCCCGGATCCATGCAATGAAAGAGCCTCGTTCCAGCCGCCCGGAAAAAGCAAAATAGCCAATATCGCGATCTTCGATGCTCTTTTTACAAAAAGATGCAAGAAAAACCTTCCACTACATATCGAGGTAGCGCACAAGACTCGCCGAAAGTTTTTCAAACGGCATTATACGGGTACCGCCGTAACGTTTAACGAAAAGCTCGGCCCTGCTTTTTGACGAAAGGGGTATCAAGTCGTCGCCGTGAGGCCCGACAAGCCGACTTCCAAATACATACCATGCCTTTTTCGCATCTATCTTCGATCCGTCAAGATAATCTTTTACGAGCATCTTTTTTACTGCGTCGCTACTGTCCGTTCCATACTCCGGGTATCTATAGGGTGAAAAGTAGAAGTGCATCATAGACTTGACGCAGCAAAACCGTATCTCTCGTCCGTTTTCAAGAGTTATATCGGCTTCGAACTTCGGATAGTCGTCAACCTTGAGCTGATAGACGGGATCGAGTCTGTTGGGCCTGTCTCCCCAGGCGCTTTCGGAAGAAAAAGCGAAAGAGAATATCAAAAAGGTCGCCAGTAGAACTTTGCCCATAGATACTTCTCCTTATAAAAGATCTCTTTTTTTGAATGCGCGATACCCGAAAACCGCAAAAAAGGCCCCCAGAACTACTGGATAGAAGATCGCGTAGAGCATCAAGAAGGTGTGGCCGAGAGAGTCGAGAAGATAGTAGGCGACAGGTCCTATTACGGTAAGCTCCGGATCGAAAAGAGCTATCGCACCTATACGGAAAGCCTCCAGCGGATTGAGCATCGCTATAGTCAGAATCACATCGTCGGATATGCGGTTTTGCATCATCAGCCCGATAAGCGCGACATCTATGAATGCAAGAAGAATTATCCAGACGGTAAAAGAGAGCCCCAGCGCAATATCGTGAGACTTCACGATAGTGGAGATGAAAAAAGCTATACCGAGAAACACAGTACATATCGAAAATATAAGCGCCGAGTAGAGAAAAATCATCGCCCATGGCATCTCTCCACCCTTGAAAAGTCCCCAGGCCACTCCGACAAAAAGCGCCACTATCACAGGAAAGAAAACAGTTGCGAATCTACCGATCAGCTTTCCCCAGTAGTACTCTTTCAAAGAGACAGGAAAAGAGAGCATATACTCCAGGACGTTGCTCTCGCGGTCACTCGAGATCGACTTGACTGTCGTTATCAGGATAAATATGGGCAGGATGATGATGGTGACCTGAATAAATACGAGCAACAGGCGGCTAAGGCCGGTAAAGCCCATCACTACCGAATCGGTTATGCCGCTTATGAAAAAGAGTCCCATAAGCCCGCCGAAAACGAAGGCGTAAACATAAAACCACTTCGCCCGCAGGCTCTCTTTGATATCCAGGTACGCGACCAGCCCGATATTCTTCATCAGCGTCCCCGACCGAGCACTCGTCTCTCAACCTCGTCGTAACCGATAACCTCGCCGCCGCCTGCATCCTCTTTTTTGCTATAGGCAGTAAAGCCGAATCCCATTGGTGTAACCTTGTCGGTGGAGTACCACGCTTTTTTCGCATCTATCCACTTTCCGCTCTTTGCATCTTTTACCCATATGACGGCTTCGGGCTTCCAGGCGATTCCCTCCTCCTTGAACCAGAGTATCGCACATCCGATATCGTCGAATTTGTAGTGTTTGTGGCTTTTGGGGTTCACTACCTGCACCGCATAATCCCTGTCACTGATCGCCATCTTGCAACGCTCGCACATATCGCGATCCCAGTGCATCTTCTCAGGAGCAGTCATATCCTTCTTTTCACAACCTCCAAAACCGGCAATGAACATTACGGAGATCAAACCCAACAGAAAAGTCCTAAATCCTCTCATCTTCAACCACCTTTCCAAGATCCATATAGATTTTTCTATTCACCAGCCCTTCGACCTCTTCGAGACGATGGGTGATGAATATCGAAGCGTGCTCGTAGTCGAGCGACTCCAGCAGCCCGTAAAACTGCTCTCTCGCCTTCGGGTCGAGATTTGCCGTAGGCTCGTCGAAAACCAGCAGCCTGCTTCTTCTCGCAAGAGCTATGGCTATAAGAAGCTTCTGCTTCATCCCGCCGGAGAGTTTGAAAAAAGGCTTCTCGACATGTTTTTCTATGTCAAGCTCCATAGCTTCGGCCTGTGATATGATTCGCTCCTTTCGCGCTCCCGTACTTCTTTGAACGAAGGTAAGAAGTTCGGAAACACTGAGCTTCACCGGAGGCGGAAGCTGCGGGATGAAGCTGATCTTCTCGAGGACCTTCACTCTCTCCTTGACAGGATTGTATCCATCGACTCTGATCCGGCCGCCGTCAAGATGGTAAAAGCCCAAAATGGCACGGACCAGAGTCGTTTTCCCCGCACCGTTGGGCCCCATCATGGCTATCTGCTCTCCGATCTTGATATCGAGTGTGACATCATCGAGCACCTTCGCCCCCATAAAACGCTTCGTCACACCCTTCGCCTCGACAATCTTCACATCCATTCCTTATACCAGATCTTTCAGTCTGAAGGTATAATTATACGCATCTGTGTGACAAACGTCAAAGCAGCGCGCACAAAGAGTGCAGTCTCCATTGATGACGATCTCTTTGTCTATACCTTTCTCCTTTCGCTCCTTGTCATATTTCGGCTTGGTAAACTCTATGACATGGTTTTCGAAACAGGCATCGAGACAGGCTCCGCAGTGGTCGCACTTTTGCATATCCCACTCCACTTTCGTAGCGCTCACCCATCCCAGAAAATTGTATGTGGTTCCGACAGGACATATATATCTGCACCACATACGCCTCGAGTAGAAGATCTCGAAAAGCAAAATCACTATGACCCACACGATCGCGAGACTCCAGCCGTATACGATAAAGCGGCTCAGGATTCCGATCGGATTTATTACTTCAAAAACCAGATAGCCGTTTACGAATGTAACGACAAGAATCACTCCCCAGAATGCGAACCGTATGCGAGGATCCCAGTGGCGCTCTTTTATCCACTTTCTTGAAACCAGTTTCTGGTGAATATGCTCTCCTATTTCACTGATTATCCCGTAAGGGCAGGCCCATGCGCAAAAGCTCTTGCCCCCCACAAGCAGGTAGAATACAGCGATCGTAACGGAGCCTATGATCATATTGGTATGCAGCTTGTGCGTCGCAACGAAAGTCTCTATGAACGTAAAGAGGTCTATGAGGTGGAAACCGAGCAGGCGCGACCCGTTCATAGTCCCTTCCAAAAGCTGCACATCCACATGGTAGGAGATGAAAAAGGCTATATTTATGACAATGACACTTATCCATCTCCAGAAACGCCATGTAGGCCGCACCCCTCCGCTTTTTGTCCTGTAATAGAACGTCGAAAGAAAAGGTGCGCGGATTATTTCGCGTATACTACTGTTGTACCTGTCCATAACTTTATCCTTTTGAATAGAACCCTTTACCTGTTGGCCGCATCCAGTTTCTCTTTGAAGGTGCCAATCTCTTCGCTCAGCGCCTCTATATCCTCATCGGACATCTTCGAAAGCAATCCGTACATGACATAGTTTTTACGCTCTCCGGACTTGAAGCTTTTAAGAGCGTCGTAGACTTCGGTTTCACTCTTTCCTATGAGCCTCGGACCCACGGCTCCCTCACCGTTTACGCCGTGGCATGAAGAGCACTTCTGCTTGTAAAGAGGGCTCACCTTGAACGCCATGGCGCTTCCGGCACGATCTTTGAGAGCCTTGAGCTTTCTGGCCACCTCGTCTTCAGCCTCTTTCGCCTCCTGCGCGGCCGACTTCTGCTCCACCTGGATCGGCTCTATCGTCTGCTGCACCTGGAGGGGAACCTCTTTGGACTTCTCTATGATCTGCTCTATCTGTTTGAAGCGCTCCGCCTTTTTGTCGAGCTCCATCATGAAAACGATCGCCCAAAGTGCAAGCAGCGTGGCGACCGCGGCAATAATATGTCTTATCATTGTTGTCCTTTTCTAAGTTCTTGTATCTGTCGGTTGAATTCCGCTATTTCAGAAGCTATACTTCTTAGCTTCTTGTCGTCGATTCTCTCTACCAGCTCTTTCATCAGAACATTCTTCCTCTCTCCGGTCTTGAACTGAGTAAGACGCTCGTATATAAAGTCTCCGTCTTTCCCAAGAAGAGACGGCCCTATGACTCCGTTCGCATAATCGTCATGGCATGGTGAACACCTGATAATGAAGTCGCGGCTAAGCTTGTTGATCATCATCGTCACCATCACCCGCTCATATGGAGATCGAATATTCAAATAGGCGTCAATGGTCGTTCGCCTCTTCTGCTCTGCAGACTCTCCCTCTTTCTCTTCATTGTAGGAGTAGTAAAACTCCCCGCTGTTTTGCTTCGACTCCCTCTCCTCGCTCTCCACCTTTACAGCGCCGGGCGTGACCTTTATCTGTTGAGTCGGCGATGTGTTTTGAACACTTTTTTCCTCTTTTTTATCTTCACACCCGCTCAAACCGAAAACGATCGCCCCGGCAAACAGTAGCGAAACGGCTCTTTTATGCATCGGCTCCCCCTTTTTTATTGTATATCTCCGCATAACTTTTACGCGGAACGATCTTGATGACATCGACAGGACAAAGCTCCACACAGGCACCGCATCCGTTGCAAGCCTCCCTTATTTCCGGCAGCATTCCGCCGCCTTTGGCCGAAACCATCCCTATGGCCAAAGAGGGATCCGGATGAAACGGACACATATCGGCGCAGATGGTACACAGCTTGCGACCGCGATGCTTTTCGAGCTCGATAAGCAGCTCCTTTTGCAGCTGCACTTTTTCAGGATCGTCCGGTTTCACTTCGACCTTTTTGCTCCTGCGCTCCTCTTCGCTCAAAACTTTCGTATGCTCGTATATCCTGTCGATCCCGGCATCGGGAACCGGCTTGCCGATCTTGGCCAGGCAGCCGTCCGGATCGTGGACAACGGCGACACCCATATGCACATACTCAATACTGTCATGTTCATGATCGAGCGCACCGCTCGGGCAGGCGAGTATACAGGGAAAGGCTTCGCACAGATAGCAGCCTCTCTCCCTCGGCTCGATATAGGCCATACCCACTCCCGCCTTTCCATCGATATCTTCGAGCAAAATAGAGTCGTAAGGGCAGACTTGCAGACACTGTCCGCACTTGATACACAGCCCCAGAAACTCCTCTTCAGGTACCGCCCCCGGAGGCCTCAGCCGCAACTGTGAAGCTTTGAGATAAGGTCCCCCCACGATTCCGGCGGCCGCTACGAGCCCCAAAACTCCGAAACCGGAGATCTGCTGCATAAACTTTCGTCTTTTGTTCTCTTCAGGTTTCATTCCGCAACCCCTCTTTCCAAATCTTTTTCAAACATAACCGGATGCGCGTCGCTCAAAAGCCTGACCGGCTCCGAAATCGGTGCAAGCTTCGCCAGGAAATTCATGATCGAAATAACGGGAGAGGCGTAGAAGAATTTGACGTTCGGATTCAAAAGCCACATCTTGTCGGCATAGTAGTAGAGATTGTACGGAGTGTCTCCTATGCCGTCCCCGTCATTGTCAAACCCTTCATAATCGTCCCAGTAGTTCCGGTCCCAATGGTTTTTGGACGAGTGAAGCAGTCCCTCGTCGTCATCCACGACATTCTCGATATTTCCCTTGAATATGTTTCCAACTATATTGTTCGAGACACTCAAAGAGTGAAATCGTATCCCCTCGGAGTTGTAGATGATCCGGTTTCCGGTGATCGTATTGTTCTGATCCGGCTGATACGGAGAACGGTCTATATAGAGCCCCCTCGCGCAGTAGATGACCGTATTGTCCTTCAGTACGAAGTTGCTCGCATCTTTCAGGCCGATTCCAAGACCGGTGGTACCGAGTGAGTTTTTGATCACGTTGCCTATGGCGACCGTATCTCTCGAATACATGAAAAAAATACCTACCGAGTTGTGCTCGTATGTATTGTAGAGCACATCGTTTCTGCCCGTATACATGAAGTGGAGCGAATATCGGCTGTATTCGCCGAAATTGTGCGATATGATATTTCCGTGGGAGTACCATACGACCACGTCACGCGAATGTGTGACATGGTTATGGCTGATGTTGTTGTCTATACTGTACCAAAGACGTATGGCATCGCCTCTAAGCCCCAGGGAAAAGGGTTTGGATCGTATCCAGTTTCCGGATATGGTAGAGTATCTTACCTGTTCCATATCGATACCGAAGAGACAGTCGTCGATTTTACAGTTCTCGATCGTCACGTGTTCGGCATCCTTTATCGATACTCCTGCATCGAGCGACTGATGTTCGCTGCCGCTACCAAGTATCGTCAGGTTTTTTAGAGTGACGTAGGAGCTTCTGATCTTGACGACCGTGCCGTTCCCG
>JAMONQ010000164.1 GCA_027065635.1 Campylobacterales bacterium
GTCCGAAAAACCGGATACGACGCCGAAAGTCTCTGCAAGATTCGCAATAGTGCGAAGGTTTGCCTCCTGCGGCGGTGCCGGATAGGCACTGGTACATTTTAGCAGCACGATATCGTCATTGCCTTCGCTGCGACATATATCGACGGCATCCTGAATTTCGCCGATCGTCGCGATACCGGTCGAGATGATCATCGGGCGCCCTTTGGAAGCTGCATACCGGATAAGTTCATAGTCGGTGATTTCAAACGATGCAATCTTGTATGCGCTCGGCTCGAACCGTTCAAGAAAGTCGACGGCCGTTTTGTCGAAAGGTGATGAAAATATATCCACTCCCATACTTCTTGCATAGGCAAAGAGCTCTTCGTGCCACTCCCACGGTAAAGAGGCTTCCTTGTATAGATCGTAGAGTTTTTTGCCGTCCCAAAGCGTACCGCCTTTTATGATAAAATCTTCTTTGTCACTGTCGAGTGTCAGTGTATCTGCGGTATAGGTCTGCAGTTTCACGGCGTCGGCACCCGCCTCTTTGGCCGCCTCGATGCTCTCTTTTGCCACTTCGATACTTCCGCCGTGGTTTGCGCTGAGCTCGGCCACAATGAAGGTTTTGCCGCTATCTAGGTCAAATGCGCCGATTCTCATTTTTCAACTCCATTCTGATAACTTGCCGCTCTTTTTCTATCTCCTTGAAACCAAACTTCCTGTAAAGCGCGACAGCCCTTTTGTTCTCTTCCAGAACTTCGGCTATCAGGGTTTTTAACCGCATCTTTTCGAAAGCGTGCCGGATGATCGTCTCCATCAGTATCTTTCCCGTGCCTTTGAGAGAGGGGTCGGTATAAAGGCCGATATGTGCTCTTTTCTTTTCGTAGTCGATATCGGTAAAATCGACAACTCCAATGGACTCTTTCCTCTTTTTAACGAGATAATAGAGCCGATCTGCCCTTTTTTTCAGTGATTCGATAAAGTCGAGGTGTTCATATAGAGGTATCTCGTTTTTGTTGAACATCCATTTGCGTACTTCAGGATGGTTTCGCCACGATAAAACGACTCTTTTTTCGTTTTCAGTCAACTTCGTAAAATCGATAAGCATTGGCCGTAGAGAATCTGCCATCGCTTTTATCTCGTTTGAAAGCAGATATTGATCGAATTTTTTCAAAACCGGATAGCCGCCGGATATGAGGTAGTCTGCCATCTCCTTTTGGTTGTCCGCTGTCTGGATCGCAATGAACGGAAGCTCCATAAAGATCACTTCGTTCAACGTGACGCTGGGTGTGACTATGGCGAAATCGGAATGGGCCATGAGCTCGGCTACCCTGTTGCAGTCGATATGGAGAGTCACATTTTTTTTGTATGCCGCGTAACTTTTCAGTTCATCTATATTCCGGTTGGCTCTCGTGGTCACGACATGTGCATGGATATCCTCGAATTTTTCAAGTATTTCGAGAATTTCCATATTTTTGTTGCTATGGTCGGCACCCCCCATGGCTACCAGCGCTTGCAGCTTAGTATGACGGGTCATGGGTAGCGGACGGTAGGCTTTTCTCTTTTTAGCCTCCGCAAATTCGTCTCTAAGAAGTGTAAACTCGCGACCGCAGCGAATTTCGCACCGTTTTGGAACAAGAGACTCGTAGCGTTTCGGATCGGCGTATACGTTGTGGTTGAGCAGAATATCGCAATAGTGCTTTTCGTAGGTATCGTCGAGGACGAAAATCGTGGCGCCGGTCAACTTCTTGAGTTTCCTTTCCGCCGCTTCGTCGATTTCGTAATGGTCTATCACGACTGTATCCGCATCGTACTCTTTTACAACGGCGGAAAGCTCTTCGATACCGTTTGACTCGAGCTCTACCGTTTCGTATCCGGCTTTTTTTATCGTATCGTTGATATTGCCGGGCAGGTCCCGTACGGCAAACAGCACTCTGCAATCTTGAAATTCACGTTTTGCCAATACCAGATCGCGCATTATATGGCCCGTGCCGATAGTAGATGAGCTGTCGGCCCGTATCAGAATGTTTCTCATCGTCTTTTTAGCACCTCATACATCAACTCCGCACGCCTCCAGTCCTCCGGTGTGTCAATATCCTGAACCAGATGCCGAGGCAGTATCACGGGAACGGCAAATTTGTCAAACCTGAACGACGGCATGTCGGGCAGGCGCTTTTGCCAGTAGAACTGTCCGGCATCCTGAAACGCCTCCTCGAGATCCTGGCTCCTGCTGTTGAAATGTTCTGGCCAGAACATTTCGCAGCCGCCATCTTCATCAATTCGAAAAGTACGCCATATGGGAAAAGGCATGGAGGTTGCCGAAAAGGTGTAGAGCGCGTTCGAATCTTTCAGACGCTCGAGCCCTTCTATCAGATATTCGGCTTCAAGCAGGGGGGCGGTTGGGTAGATAGTGCATGCGTATCTGATCGACTCGCCCTCTTTTTCCATTCTGGCCAGGGTGTTTTCAACCACTTCGACAGCACTGGTGTGGTCGTCTGAAAGCTCTTTTGGACGCATGAACGGAATTTCGGCACCATACTCTATCGCGATTTCGGCTACGTCGGTATCGTCGGTCGAAACGACGATCCGGTCGAACAGGCCGCTTTTTTGGGCAGTCTCTATGCTGTATGCGATCAGAGGTTTGCCAAGAAAGAGCTTGATGTTTTTTTTGGGAATACGCTTGCTTCCTCCTCTGGCGGGAATCACTGCGATGACGCTACCCATGCACGATCTCCTTGAGAGTGTCGATAACAAACATCTGCTTCTCATCGGTGAGTGCCGCATATATCGGCAACGACACGGCCCGTTCGTAGTAGCGCATGGCTTTTGGAAGTTTTTTCTCTTCGTATCCCAGCCTTTTGTAGTATGGCTGCAAAACAATCGGTATATAGTGTACCTGCAAACCAATACCTTTCGATCGCATCGCATGAAAAAGTGCAGATCGATCTATCGATGTACGCTCGAAATCGATCAGCACGACATAGAGATGGTAGCTGGAGTGTTTATCGAACGGATACAGAGGCTCGATCAGGTCGTCATTTTCGAATGCCGTGTCGTATCTTCTTGCCAGCTCGTGCCTTCTGGCTATAAAGCTGTCCAGCTTGCCGAGCTGGGAGAGTCCGAGTGCGCATTGAAGATCGTTTATGCGGTAGTTGAAGCCCAGATCCTGCATTTCGTACTCCCAGGGGGCCATATCCGGTCTTCTTACCACGCCGTGGTTGCGCAGACTCTTCAGCTTTTCGCAAAGATTCCTGTCGTTTGTCGCTATGAGTCCCCCTTCGGCGGAGGTCATGTTCTTTACCGGGTGAAAAGAGAAGGTGGAAGCGTCGCTGCACTCGCAGCCCCCGGCTTTTTTACCGCTTTTTGTCGTGGCTCCGAGACTGTGTGCACAATCTTCTACGACAATTATATCGAAACGATTTTTCAGGTACGACAGGTACTCCTGATCTACAGGTTTGCCGGAGAAGTGTACAGCGTAGAGCGCCTTTATCTCCGGATCCTTTTTCAGCATCTCTTCGCACAGTTTCAGATCGATGTTTCCATCATCTTCTATATCAACGAAAAGAGGCTTCGCTCCTGCGTAGATTATGGAGTTGGATGTTGCCAAAAATGTATTCGGCGTAGTGAGTACTTTGGTCTTTGGTTCAAGCAGAGCCAAAGATGCAAGATGTAAAGCCGCCGTACCGTTACTGACGGCAACCGCATGGTTCGTGCCGAGATATTCGGCCATCGCATTTTCGAAATCCTCCACTTTCGGGCCGGTCGTAATGAAGTCGGATCGAAGAGTCTCCATGACCGCATCGATATCGTCATCGAATATGGATTGTCTGCCGTAAGGTATGAAACCGCTCATACGCTTCTTTCTTCCATGCCGATATGGATCATCAAGATACAAAGAGGTTTGTATGGTTCGTATCGAGTCTCTGTTTTTTCTATAGAAAGCAGATTCTTCATTGTTCAGATACCTTGGTATAGTTTTTGAAAAGTCAAAGCAAACATCGTACCTTTTTCAAAATTTTATATAGCTGATCCGGCATCCGAGTGACTTTTTTACAATATTGCCGTTTGCGATACAATTATTATTTCAAAAAATCAAACTCCGCAACGGATTGCAAGGTGAAAAGAGCAGATCATCGGAAGTTTTATGCAAGAACGGTACAAAAGTATGGAAAGACCGCCAGAGGAGTGGCCTGGATCGATGAAAATCGCCAAAAAAGGCGTTTTGGAGCCATTTTGAAGCAGCTGCCCGCTATCGGGGAGTCGGTTGTCGCCGATGCGGGGTGCGGTTTTGGCGATCTTTGGCTTTTCATGCAGGAGCGCGGAGTTTTGCCCGGCAGCTATATCGGTATCGATATGCTGGATGTGATGGTGGAAGAGGCCAGAAACAGAACCGGGCAGAGAGTCCTGAAGCGCGACCTGCTCAAAGATCCTCTGCCCGAAGCCGACTGGTATCTTGTCAGCGGAACTTTCAACCTCATGAGCCGTTTCGAGACGATTCTGGCGATTCGGCGCTGCATCGACGCTTCCGCGAAGGGAGTGGTCTTCAATCTGCTCAAAGGAAGAGGGCGGAGCGGAGCCTACAGCTACTGGCTGCCGCGCGAGATCCGAAGGGCGTGTCGTCATTTTGGCAGGGTGACGATCTATGAAGGGTATCTGGAGGGGGATTTTACGGTCAGGATAGAGTGTTAAAGATCTTTTTGCAAGAGCTGTTTCATTGTTTCGGCATCGATCCTGTCTTTCGGTCTGCCCGATGCCACTTTGTTTCGCACGATATCTTCTGCACTCAGAATATGGAGTCTCATCCCGTCGAGTTCGATATCTTTTCGTCGCTCCCACGCTTCGGAAAACGCCACTCCGTGTGGCGATTGAAGAGTTCGATGAGGTCCCGATAGTCTGTCGTCAGGTACATATATCGCCCAGTTTTCTAATCTTTACGATACTTTTATCCACTCTGTCGGTCTCTTTCCGGCCGGTTTGAAGATACCAGGAGTCTCTTCCCAGTCGATAGAGAAGCTCCAACGACTCCCGGACGCTGAGCTCGAGCAACGTTTCATGCTCCTCTTTCAGCTTCACGAACCGGACGTTCCACCCTCTTTTGCGCCTCATTTCGGCATGTTTTTGCAAACTGTCATCGTATCATCATCCCCAATGTTATAATCCATTCAAAACTTCAAGAGATGTTCAAAGGAGGGTGCTTGCCATGTGTGCGATCTTCGGAATCGTCGGCCCCTACGAGCCGAAGCGGGCCAGAGCCGCCTTCGCCACACTTGCCCACCGGGGAGCCGACGCTTCGGGCACGGTATGCGAACCGGATCTTTTCCTCGGCCATCACCGGCTTGCGATAATAGACCCCGGACCCGAGGGGAATCAGCCGATGCCGGTGGATGGAGTGACTGTGCTTTTTAACGGAGAGATCTACAACTACCGGCAGCTTCGCGAGGAGCTTGGCGGCACCTTTCATACCGAAAGCGATACGGAAGTGCTTGGTCGCGCCTTTTTGCGGTGGGGGCGGCAGATGACTTCATGTCTGCGCGGCATGTATGCCGCCGCCTTCTGGAGAGAGGGGACTCTCCACCTCTTTCGCGACCCTTTCGGGAAGAAGCCTCTTTACTGGACGAAGGTAGGCAAGACGTTTGTTTTCGCTTCGGAAATCAAGGCTATCTTGCACTATTTTCCCGCTTTCAAATGGTCTCGCGAACGGATAGGGTCATACCTCTTTTTCCAATCGTTCATATCGCCGCAAACCTTCTACCCGAAGATTCATCAGCTCGAGCCGGGAGGCTCTTTGCGGTACGAAAACGAAGAAGTAAAGATAGAAGTAGACGAGAAGCTCTTTTTGCAAAGAGCGGAAGGTATGCCGGATGAAAAGAGGATAGAAGCTCTAATAAAAGAGAGTGTCGGCTACCGACTTGTGAGCGACAGGGCGATAGGGTCGCTGCTTAGCGGCGGGATAGACAGCTCTTTGGTGGCAGCGCTTGCCGCCGAGGGGATCGAAGGGGAGCTGCCTACATTCACCGTCGGCTACAAGGGGTATGAAAAGTATGATGAGCGCTGCTATGCCGAAGTCGTGGCGAGTCATATAGGAAGCGACCATCACGCCTACGAGATGGGAATGGAGGATTTTCTGGAGGCGGCCGACGCTTTGGCCGTACATCTCGATGAGCCGTTGGGGGACCCGGCGGCCCTTCCTCTATGGTTTTTGAGCAAAAAGATCAAGGCACACGGTATCAGGGTCCTGCTAAGCGGCGACGGCGCAGACGAACTCTTCTTCGGTTACCGCCCATACTTCGAGATGGCAGATATCGAAAAAGCGCGGGATATGAAATATAAAAACTGGCTCAGAAACTACTTTAAAAGCAACTACAGCCCAAACAGGGAGTGGGAGTGGTACAAGCGGATATTTGACGATTCGGTTCTCTTTCGTTCGTCGGCGGAGCTTTTTACCGATCTTCAGCAAAACCGCCTTTTGAGACAAAATGTAAAGGATGACGGATCGCTCGAATCGATATCGCACTATATAGAGAGTTTCAAAGAGTGTGCAGGGCCCGGATGGTATAGCTATATTGACAGCAAGGTGCAGCTTGCGGAGCTCTTTTTGAAAAAGCTCGATCGCGTGACAATGGCGCACGGTATAGAGGCGAGGAGTCCTTTTCTCGACAGAAAGCTTGCCGAATACCTCTTTTCGTGCGATCCTTCGTTGCGCATGGGAGAGGAGCCCAAGCATTTGCTTAAAAGAGTGGCTTTGCGGTAC
>JAMONQ010000165.1 GCA_027065635.1 Campylobacterales bacterium
GGAGTTTCAAGAAGTTTCAAACTGCAGGCATCAGGCAGCTTCTATATTTATGTGGTCAGGAAGGAGAGTAAAACGGTGTTAAAGGGTGCTATTGACGCGACTTGCCCGCAAACGGCAGAAGCGCACTTCCCCATGTAAGACCGCCGCCGAAAGCGTCAAGAAGCATGGTATCACCGTACTGAAGCCTCCCGCTCTCCCAAATATCGTTCATGGCCATGGGAATCGAGGCTGAAGATGTATTACCATACTTTTCCACGGTAAGTACAACCTGTTCCGGTCTGAGTTTCAAAGCGTCGCCTACAGCTTTGATTATTCTATAGTTAGCCTGGTGAGGAATGAAGTGTTTGATATCTTCTGCAGAGATCTCGTTGTCATTCAATATGTTGACCACATCGCTGGTAAGTGTTCTTACAGCAATTTTAAAGGTCTCGTTACCCTTCATCTTCATTGTGCATAGTTTCTCTTCCACGACCCTTTCGGAACATGGGTTTTTTACTCCGCACCCTGGAGTCATCAACAGATCTCCATAGCTACCGTCAGCCGAAACATGTATGTCCGTTATAGCTTCCGATCTCTTTTTGGTGGCACTTATCACTGCCGCTCCGGCACCGTCTCCAAACAGGACGCATGTCGTTCTGTCAGTATAGTCGACTATGGAGCTCAGCTTTTCGGCACCGATTATTAAAACATTTTTCTTCATTCCCGACTCTATAAAGGCTTTGGCAACCGCAAGCGCATATATAAAGCCGGTACAGGCTGCTGATATGTCAAACGCCGTCACATTGGTCCTGCCAAGCTTGGAGGCGATTACACAGGCGGTAGAAGGCATACAAAGATAGTCTGGAGAGATCGTCGCACACACTATCATATCGATGTCGTTTATTTTGAGCCCCGCACGATGAATGGCGATTTTGGCGGCTTCGACTCCCATGTCACTGGTCAGCTCGTCTTTATCCGCGATACGCCGCTCCTTGATACCGGTACGTTTCGATATCCACTCGTCCGTTGTATCGACCATCGCTTCGAAATCTTTGTTGGTCATTACGTTGCCGGGGACATATGCACCGATAGATTTTAGAGCAGCTTTCATTTTCTACCTTTTACGCATTCATCTTTTCAAGGCGATCTTCAATGGCTCTGTTTACATCAGCTTCAACGAATCTTATCGCCTGAAACATTGCATTTTTAATAGCTTTGGGGTTGCTTTTACCGTGGCTGATTATGGTACACCCTTTGACTCCAAGCAAAGGAGCGCCGCCATACTCGGCGTAATCAGTCTGTTTTTTCAGCTTTCTGAAAACTCTTTTCATCAATATCGCACCGGCTATCGCCACAGGCGAATGCTTGATTTCGGACTTCAGATAGTGGCTTATGGTATCAGCCACCCCTTCACTCGCTTTAAGAAGCACGTTCCCGACGAATCCGTCACAAACGACAACATCGACCGAACCATTGAAAATATCGCCGCCTTCCACATTTCCTACGAAACTGTCAAGCTGACTGATGAGCGGATATGCGGCTTTGGTTACTTCATTGCCTTTGGAAGGCTCTTCACCGTTGGAGAGGAGGCCGACTTTGGCTTTTGCACAGCCGAGAACCTTGTTTGCATATGCGTCACCCATGACGGCAAACTGAAACAGATTTTGCGCATCGCAATCCACATTGGCCCCGACATCCAAAACGACAGTCATTTTCCCGGTAATGGATGTAGGCATGAAAGTGGCGATTGCAGGTCTGCTTATACCTTTTATTCTTCCGATACGAAGTGTAGCGAGACTCATTGTAGCACCGCTGTGCCCGGCAGAAACAACCGCGTCCGCTTTACCGTTTCTGACCAGATCCACAGCGACATAAATCGAAGAGTTTCTGCGTTTCAACGCATCTGTAGCATGCTCATGCATCGATATAACGTCATCGCAGTGAACAATCTCTACACGATTTTTGAATTTGGAAGGTATAAGCGGAGATATTTTACTCTCGTCACCTACGAAAATAGGTAGATAGTTTTTCTTTTTGAGAGCAAAAATTGCTCCTTCTACAATCGGGTAGTGACCGAAGTCCCCACCCATTGCATCAATTGCGACTCGAACCATTTACGCTTTGTATTCACCTGTAAATTTGTTCATGCGGTGCGGCATTCGCCACGTACCGTCTTTGTCTTTTACCGGTCTGGCCAGTGTAATCTTGTAATGGGTTCTTCTTTTTGCCGCACGGGTCTTGCTGTTTCTTCTCTTTGGTACTGCCATTATTTACTCCTTGGATTTGATTTGTTTCAATATCATATTTCGATTTCAAAATCATCTTCTTCCTCACACTTCGGACAAAGATGATACTCACTCTCTATAGCTGCTATTTCACTTTTGTATATCGAATCGAAGTCTACAATTCCGTCGAGACATTCTATCATATCAAGAGACTCTTCTACCTTAACAGGCCTGTCTACAGCCTCTATTGAAAACGACTCGTCGAGATCTCTTCTGAAGCTCTCCCCGCATCGATCACAAAAAAGCTCCAGCTCCCCCTTCAATCTTCCGTCTATCGCTACAGTATGTTTTCCGGTACGCCGGAAGTTCCCGTAAAACTCTACAGACTCCTCTTCTATCTTGAAGGGCTTGGCAGACTCATGAATCTTTTTAAGCGATATCTGCATCGAGCAGCTGTCAGTGAATCTCTCTTTGAGCGAAGAAGAAGGCGATCTCTATGCGTGCATTCTCCAGGCTGTCGCTTCCGTGTACGGCATTTGCATCGATACTCTCCGCAAAATCGGCTCTAATCGTACCGGCTGCAGCCTCTTTCGGATCTGTTGCACCCATCAGCTCTCTGTTCTTGGCTACGGCGTTTTCACCCTCAAGGACCATCACTACAACGGGGCCGCTTGTCATAAACTCTACAAGCTCACCGAAAAAAGGGCGCTCTTTATGTACCGCGTAGAACTCCTTTGCATCCTGTTCGCTAAGCTGCACTTTTTTCATTGCAGCTATACGCAGACCGTTGCTCTCGAATCTATCGACTATTTTTCCGATAACATTTTTCTTAACCGCATCAGGCTTGATAATAGAAAGCGTTCGCTCCATGGTGATTCCTCAAATTAATAAAATGGATGGAATTATACAGGAAGTTTGTTTAAGATTCTTTAAAAGTTAGGAGTAACGAGATTGGGTGCATGACAGAGACGGACTCTGCCATGCATATTGTTTTGAAAAATTATTCCACTACAGGCTGATGCTCTGAGCGTGCCTCGTCGGAAATGTCGTCGCGGCATGTTGTACCCTCTGCGCATGCATCCCATACGATACATCCTTCAGTAGGACATGCAGTGGCACACGCCGGCTCGTCATGGTAGCCTACACACTCTACACACTTGTCAGGATATACATAATAGATCTCTTCTCCAGTCGGATTATCCTCGTCGTCAACGATCGCTTCTACCGGACACTCGTCAATGCAAGCACCACAGTTAATACAGGTATCTGTAATCAATACAGCCATTCCCAGCTCCTTTTTTCAAATTTAATCATCCGTACTATAACACAACAATTTTAAAAAGTATTTAAACGGCCTTCTTATAGCCCCAGACTCTCTCTTATAGCATCGACTTTGTCCGTTTTTTCCCACGTAAAGCCCGGAAGTTCGCGTCCAAAATGCCCATAAGCGGCTGTCTTTCTATATATGGGTCTTAGAAGATCGAGAGTCTCTATTATCCCTTTCGGAGTCAAATCGAAGAGTTGTCGGATAGCCTCTTCTATCCTCTTTTCGTCGACCACTCCGGTTCCGTGCGTATCTACCATAATGGATACAGGTTCTACGACCCCTATCGCATAGGCTATCTGGATTGTCACCCTCTCGCACACTCCGGCCGCGACAAGGTTTTTCGCTACATATCTTGCCGCATAAGCGCCGCTTCGATCCACCTTCGTAGGATCTTTGCCGCTGAATGCGCCGCCACCGTGAGGACAGCTCCCGCCGTATGTGTCGACAATGATTTTACGCCCGGTCAAACCGGCATCGCCTTGAGGTCCGCCTATGACAAAGCGTCCCGTAGGATTGATATGGTAGATTATATTGTCATCTATCAGCTCTTCTGGAATCACTCTGTATATCAACTCTTCGATAATCGCATTTTTCAATTTCTCCTGCGATATATCGGGATCGTGCTGAGTGGAAACGACGACGGTTTTAACCTTTTGCGGCTTTCCATCAACATACTCGACCGTAACCTGGGCCTTGCCGTCCGGTCTTAAAAACGGAAGCGTTCCATCCTTGCGAGCTTTGGCCAGGCCTTCGGTCAGTTTATGGGCGAGATAGATAGGCAGAGGCATGAGCGTAGGCGTCTCCTTGCATGCATATCCGAACATGAGTCCCTGATCTCCTGCGCCGATAGCGCCTCCGCTCTGGTCGACACCCTGGTTTATGTCAGGCGACTGCTCGCCGACTCCGTTCAGTACGCCGGCGGATCTGTAATCAAAACCGTAAAGCGCATCCGTATAGCCAATCTGACGCACAACCTCCCTGGCGATATCCTGCATGGGAGCATAGGTTTTTGTCTTGAGCTCTCCGGCTATGACACAAAAGCCGTTCGAGAGCATCGTTTCACATGCCACCCTGGCATTTGGATCCCGCTCAATAATGTAGTCGAGAATCGCATCGCTTATCTGATCGGCCATCTTGTCCGGATGGCCCTCCGTGACCGACTCTGAAGTGAAAAGATAGCTTCTTGACACATATATCCTTTGATTATGATTTAGCTGCGATTATATCCAAATATTCGTAAAATATTAATGCTCCGGAATTATCTATATTTTTATTTCAATATGATATAATTTTTACTCAAAAAATCTTATCAAGGGAGAATCTACCATGCTTGTAACAAAAAAAGCGCCCGACTTCACCGCGAGTGCGGTTTTGGGGAACAACGAAATAGTCGACAATTTCAATCTATACGAAAACTTCGGTGAAAAAGGAACCGTACTCTTTTTCTATCCGCTTGACTTTACATTCGTATGTCCTTCCGAAATCATCGCCTTCGACCATAGACTCGACGAGTTCACAAGTCGCGGAATCAACGTCATAGGATGTTCCGTAGACTCGCACTTCACCCATCTTGCCTGGAAAAACACTCCGGTAGAGAAGGGAGGAATCGGACAGGTACGCTATCCGCTCGTAGCAGACCTCACGAAGGATATCGCTCGTGACTACGACGTTCTTCTTGATGGAGGCGTAGCGCTAAGAGGCTCTTTCCTAATCGATACAGACGGTACGATCCGCCACGCCGTAATCAATGACCTTCCGCTTGGAAGAAACATCGACGAAATGCTTCGCATGATCGACGCTATGCACTTTACAAACGAACACGGTGAAGTATGCCCTGCAGGATGGCAAAAGGGACAGGAGGGAATGAAAGCTGACCCCAACGGTGTTGCAGAATACCTTGAAAAACACGCGGACGAGCTCTAATAAAGAGCTCTTCTACAACTCTTCATACTCCGGGAACCGACCCGGATATCCGAGTCCGCCTCTATTTTAAAGAGGTTGGCTCACCCTCTCGTATATATTTCTTCCGAAGTGTTGAATGCACAATCCTCTTCACTTTCGCTATCTTTTTCGCTTTTCAAAACCCTGGATATTTTATCGGCGATCTGACTCGGAAGCAGCCCCAAAGACTCTTCGACGCTACCGGTATTTCCATGCGGAATAAACCGGTCCTCATACTCGAATGAGTAGATTTCAACCCTCTCCAGACTATTTGGCATCAAAGCCTCCGCAATAGCCGACGCAACCCCGCCCATTCTGGCTCCGTCACTAAATACAAACCAGCGTCCAAACCTGTTCGAAGCCTCTTCGAGAAGCTCGGTATCGAGAGGTTTTACAAAACGCAGGTCGATAATAGCAGCTTTTATACCATGTACTTTCAGCAGATAATCGGCTACGGCCACGGCCCTTCCGACACCGTTACCGTAACCGACAAGCAGTATCTCACCATCCTCTTCAAGATACTCGGCACGGCCCAACTCAAACGGCGTAGGCTCGTATCTGCCGTTTTCAAGCATCATGGCTCCGCGCGGATACCTGAATGCACACGGAGTCGGGAACGACACGGCATACTCCACGGCGAGCTCCAAGGTAGCGTTGTCCCTTGGAGCAAACAGTGTCATGTTTGGAATAATACGCAAATAGCCTATATCGAACGCCCCCTGATGCGTCTCTCCATCTTCTCCCACGATGCCGGCGCGATCTATGGCAAACGCCACAGGAAGATTCATCAGTGCGATATCGTGCACCACCTGATCAAATCCGCGCTGAAGAAAAGTCGAATAGATCGCGACGAAAGGCTTGAAGCCCTCTTTTGCCAGCGGGCCCATCGACGTAACGGCATGCTGCTCGGCGATTCCCACATCCCAAAAACGGTCGGGGAACTTCTCCATAAGCAGTTTCATTCCCGTTCCGCTCGGCATGGCTGCCGTTACACCTACAATCTTCTCGTCATTGCCGGCCAGTTCGCACAGCTTCTCTCCGAAAACCTGTGTAGCACTTCTGGTGCCGCTCTTTTTCAGACTCTTTCCGCTCTCCTTGTCGAAGGGACCGACACCGTGCCAGTGCTCATAGTACCCCTCCGCGATTTTATACCCTTTGCCTTTTATCGTC
>JAMONQ010000166.1 GCA_027065635.1 Campylobacterales bacterium
TCGTAATTGATGTGCATGAACATGTCGCATACTGGCTCGATTTCTACGATCTTTATATCGTTACCTGGATATTTATCGTAGAGTATCTGCTCAGGCTCTGGGTTCACAGCGATATCCACAAGGTGATTATCGCAAATTACGAAGAATCAGAGTTTTTCGAGAAACCGTTCTCGCTATGGAAGGTATTCAAGCAGATATGTTCCGACAAGTGGGCATATATCTCCTCTCCGGCCGCCATTATAGATCTTATAGCGATTTTGCCGAGCTATCGGGAGATAAGGGTATTGAGAGTCTTTGTCCTTTTCAGAGCCTTCAAGATGTTGAGATACAGCAGGAGCCTGCTGCAGTTTTTCGACATACTTAGAAGCAAAAAGGTCGAGATCTATACACTTTTGACGCTCCTTTCTTTCTTTACGATGATCGCTTCGATCATGATCTACGTCTTTGAAGGGAGCAGCAACCCCAATATCACGAATCTCTTTGATGCCGTCTACTGGGCACTGGTTACGATAACTACCGTCGGATACGGAGATATTTCTCCGATAACTACCGAGGGACGTGCGGTAGCGATGCTCGTAATTCTTACAGGTATCGGGGCGATCTCTTTCCTGACATCCATAATAGTCTCCGCCTTCAGCGAAAAACTGCCGGAGATAAAAGAGACCCGCGTTATGAACCAGATAGCCAAAAAGAGAGATTTGAACCTTATTTGCGGCTATGGTAAAATCGGACAGTTGATAGCAAAAAAGTTCAAAGAGAACAAACGAAATTTTCTCGTTATAGAGAGCGATCCGGCAAAAGTCCAAAGAGCCGAACTCGACGGATGCAACGTCTTGATGGCGGATGCTACCAAGAGTGACACTCTGCTGCGACTGAAGCTCGGGGAGAGTGTCCGCTCCGTCATCGCGGTTACCCATGACGATATAATCAATGTCTTTATCACCATAAATGCCAGGAGCTTGTGCAGCGACGTGGAGATCATAGCAAGGTGCAGCGATAAAAGTGTCGCCAAGAAGCTGAGGCTTGCCGGAGCCAACCACGTTATAATGCCTGAAGAGATTGCGGGAATGCTGGGATCGGTTTATATTGGTCAGCCTGTGGCTTTTGAAGCTCTGCAGGCTATTATTACCCAGAAAAGGAATGCCAGGATTGACGAGGTGGAGATCAAGCTCGGATCGTTTCTTGACGGAGCCACGGTAGGAGACTTCGACTTTACCGCCAACAAGCTGGTACTTCTGGCCCTGCTTAAAAGATTCGATTCGAGTGACGGTAAAAACCATTACGTAATATTCAATCCGCCCGACGATACTCCGCTAAAAGCTGGTGATATTCTTGTGATAATGGGTTACAGCGTGAGTATCGCTGATTTCAAAGGAAGGCTGGAACAGAGTGTTCGATACAAAAAACAGTAATCTCGAAATAATTCTTTTCGGGTACGGCGTAACCGGAACCAAAATATACGAGATGCTCTCTACCAATTTTTCCAGAATCACTGTGGTTGACAAGGATCCTCTTCATATTGAAAAGGCCAAGGAAGAGGGGATCGTCACATCGTATCTTGTCGATATTACAAATGACAGCGAACTCGAAGAGTTGGGACTCGACTCGAAAATTCTATTCTGTGCGATGGATGAGATGTCGCTCAATATTTTTTTGGCGCTCTCTTTGAAAAGTATTTCAAACGATTCGACTCTGCTCTCCATCTCCACTTCCGCGGAGAATACAAGAAAGCTGAAGTTCATCGGAGTCGACAAAGTAATAGATATATATGAATCGAGTGCCAACCGTATCGTAGATATCATCACGAGGCCGGCCGTTACACGCGTAATGGACGAAATCATCTACGTCGACAACGGAATAAGCATCGAAGAGATCGAAATACCTGCCGGATCGTTTCTTGACGGCAAGTGTGTACATGAGATAAATTTCAGGGAGTACGGGCTTATTCTCATCGGAATATCCGACAAGGAGCTTGGTGAGGATTTTATCTTCGTTACAAGAGGGATCAACCATAAATTCGATGCCGGAGATATACTTGTTTTGATGGGAGAGATCCCGTCACTGGAGTCCTTTTACAAAAAACTTACGGAGAAAAGATGAGACGTGTCGCTGTAATCGGTGCCGGTAAATGGGGGCAGGCTCTGGCCTTCGCCCTCGGAAAAAGGTGTGACGTAGTGATCACATCACGGCGCAGGAGGGATATTGCAGGCTTTGTATCGCTGGAAGAGGCGCTAGAGCGTGAGTGGATAGTGATGACGATTCCGGCGCAGGCGGTAAGGGGCTGGCTAAAGGAAAACGGCAGCTTCGAAAACCATCGTATTCTTGTCGCGGCCAAAGGTATCGAGGCAAAGACGGGCGCTTTCTTGAACGAAATATACGAAGAGTTCGTTCCTCAATCCAATCTTACATATCTTAGCGGTCCCTCTTTCGCGAAAGAGGTTATGCAGGGGCTGCCTACCGCACTGGTGCTCAACAGTTACAATAGGATGGCCGCAACCCAATGGAGCGAAATGTTTCCGGACTTTATAAAGACTTATGTAAGCTCCGATGTGGTCGGGGCTGAAATTGCCGGTGCATACAAAAATGTCATAGCGATCGCGGGCGGAATCTGTGCCGGTTTGAAACTCGGCGAAAATGCACATGCGAGCCTCGTCTCGAGAGGTCTTGTGGAGATGGCCCGTTTCGGGCGGGAGTTTGGAGCCAGTGAAGAGACTTTTCTCTCTTTGAGCGGAGCCGGAGATCTCTTTTTGACGGCAGGGAGCAAGCTCTCGCGAAACTTCAGAGTAGGCCTCGGTCTTGCGCAAAAAAGAGCCGTAGAGGAGATACTCGAAGAGATCGGAGAGGTGGCGGAAGGGATTGGAACCGCCAGGGCGCTTCACAGGATATCCGAAACAAACGACATTTACCTTCCTATCGCAAATGAAGTATACGCGATTTTGGAAGGGAAAGATCCTATCAAGAGTCTGAAAGATCTATTAAGCAGAAGGAGAGATTAGAATGCAAAAGTATCTAAAAGAGGCTAAAGAGGCGTCAGCAGTACTTGCAACAATGAGAGGCGACAAGAAAAACAGGGTTTTGCACAAGATCGCCGATGCACTCGAAAAAAACAGTGCTTTGATTATAGAGCACAACAGGTTCGATATGCAAGAGGGTGAGCGCAACGGGCTCTCTTCTGCGCTTATGGACAGACTGTTTCTCGATGAGAGCCGTATAGCGTCCATGGCACAGGCCGTCAGAGAGATTGCGGCTCTCAAAGAGCCGGTAGGCCGGGTGCTTGACGGATGGGTAACAGACAACGGTTTGCGTATAGAAAAGGTCTCCATCCCTATCGGTGTCGTAGGAATAATCTACGAGTCGCGTCCCAACGTTACAAGCGATGCCGCGGCGCTCTGCTTCAAAAGCGGAAACGTTGCGATTTTAAAGGGCGGAAAAGAGGCGCAACAGAGTAATGAAGCGATTGCCGGCATCATTCAGAAGACGCTCGAAGAAGAAGGATTGCCAAAGGCTCTGATAAGCCTGCTGCCGGATGCGAGTCGCGAAGGAGTTGCGAAGCTTATCAAAATGGATGAGTATGTCGATCTGATCATCCCCAGAGGCGGTGAGGCCCTTATCCGTTTTGTCAACGAAAATGCGACGGTTCCGGTCGTCAAGCACGATAAAGGATTGTGCCATACATATATCCATGAAAAGGCCGACTTTGACGAGGCCGTAAAGATTGCGGTAAACGCCAAGTGCCAAAGACCTGGTGTCTGTAACGCCATGGAGACTCTTGTAGTGGACAGAGCGATAGCGGCAGATATACTGCCTATGCTAAAAAGGGCGTTCGATGCCGAATCTACCGAGATTCGCGGGGATGATACTACAAGAAAGATAATCGATGTCGAGACTGCTACAGAAGAGGATTTTTATACGGAGTATCTGGCCAATATACTCTCCATTAGAGTGGTTGACGGCCTGGATGAAGCGATAGCCCATATCCGCAAATACGGCTCCGGCCACTCCGAAGCGATCGTAACCGACGACCATAAGGCTGCGGAACGCTTTTTGAACGAGATAGATGCCGCATGTGTATACGTAAACGCATCCACGCGCTTTACCGACGGCGGGGCGTTCGGATTTGGTGCGGAAGTGGGCATAAGTACCAACAAACTGCATGCCAGAGGTCCTATGGGGATCAACGATCTTACTACCTACAAATACAAGATTTACGGCGAGGGACAGATCCGCTGAATATGCAAAAAGAGCTCATACTCGATATCGAGAATCTGACTTTTGGATATTCGAAGCAAAAACTTCTGTATAGAGATTTCTCTTTGAAGCTCCATGTAGGGGAGATAGTTACGATTCTCGGTCCCAGCGGTAGCGGTAAAAGTACGCTTTTCGAGCTTATAGCGGGAAACTTGACACCGTTTTCCGGGAAGATCGAGAGGGACTCTTTTTCGCAGGTTTTTCAGGATCCTTACAGCTCTTTTCACCCTACATATACCATATTGAACCAGATAGAGGATGTAGCCGATACATCCGGTCTCGAGGAGCTGTGTGCCCAGATGGGTTTCGATCCTGCTCTACTGAAAAAGAGACCTCACGAGCTATCCGGAGGACAGCTGCAGCGTGCCTCGATTATAAGAGCACTTTTGATGAAACCGCGACTGCTTTTGGCGGACGAGCCCACCTCCGCACTGGACAGTCTTATACAACTCGACGTCATGAAGCTTCTTCTTCGCACCCTCGACAGGGTAGGTATATTGATGATTACACACGATCGTGATCTTGCCAGGTGGTGCAGCGACAGAGTGATCGAACTATCCTGATATCGATAAAAGAGTATAATATTCGGTATGAAACGACTTTGTCTGCTCCTGCTGATATTTTCATCTACTCTATACTGCCGCGATATATACCCGAGCATGGAGTTTCGTGCATCCGGAATTGTAAGTGACTTTACGATATATGACGGGAAGCTCTATGTGGGTACGGACAGAGGAGTCGTGGATGTTTTCGACATAAAAAGCGCGAAGTTGCTATATCAGATCCCTCTTGATCCTGTAAGAAACGAAAGGTCGAAAATAGTGCCGGCGCGTATTTTGAGTGTGGATTCGAAAGATGGCGTTTTGTTGATACTCTCCATAGGCGAAAACGGTTTTAGAGATCTATGGATATATAAGAGCTTCGTGTTGAAAAAAGTGGTGGGCGTCAACAGGAAACTCTTCGCGAAGGAGGCGAGGTTTTCAGATAGAGGCGAAGCGGTTGTGGGAACATTCGGTTCGAGAGTGGCACGTTACAGTATCGAAGAGGGTTATGAAGCCTACAACATCAAAGCCTCTCAAAGCAGTATGGGGGATATGGTAGTGGTTGAAGGTGGAAAGAGAGTTCTCTTCAGTGACGAGGCGGGAGAGATCTTTCTCATCGATGCAAAAAGCGGCAGGGTGCTAAAAAGGATCTACTCGAAGCATCTTGACAAGATTCACCATCTCGCTTATTCGAAAGGTGTTTTGATAAGCGGAGGCCACGACAGAAGAGTCGGTGTCTACCTTAAAAGCTCCAAACCATACTATATCAGAACCTCTCTTCCTGTATTTTGTGTCGCAATCACCCCGGATGCGAAAACCGGTCTCTTTACGAGCGGCGACGATCAGGCAATACAGCTTTTCGACATAAAGAGCAGAAAAATGACCGACAGGCTCGTCGGTCACACTTCGATGGTCAATCAGATCAAGTTTATGGACGACAAGAGAGTGTTGAGTTCGGAGCGGGGACCGAAGGTACTTCTTTGGCGCATTCCATGAAACTATCAGTAGGTATTGTATAGATACTCTGCTATCTTTTTCGCCTCATCTTCCGAAATGGTACCTTTCATGGACGGCATTAGACCGAAACGCTCTATCGCCTCCTTGTTGAATAGTGATCTCTCCTTCGATGGATTCATAATATATCGACTTACAAAATCGATATACTCCTCTTTGCTTTTTAGACTCTTTTTGAGGTGTCTTGCCACTCCCCACATCGGTGGTGCCACCATATGCTTTACCTTTTCTGCCGTCGGATTGGACGCCATATGGCATGAAGTGCAGTGCTTCGTCATCAGATCTTCACCGCTGCTTCCTGCAAAAGCCCACGATATGGCTGCTGCCGCAAGTATGATGCAACGCTTTAAACTCATCTCTTCTCCTTGTTTGACAATACTTATAAAGATATTAACCTTTAATTATTTATGAAGAGTTTAAAAAAGCTCTCTTTTTCACTTTTTTGATTCAGAAGGTACAATATGTGTATGCTAAACTGACTGAAGGGAGCTGTGGGAGTCTATATGAATATAGCATACAGAGATTTTTGTGAAAAGATCGAAAAAATAAGATCGGACAGGATTCACGGTGCAACTTTTCTGGCACAGGAGGCTCTTGGGGCATTCAAGGTGCTGGCATCAAGCGGTGCATCATTATCCACGCTTGTCGAAGCCGCCGTATCGGTCGCAAACAGCCGTCCGATGATGGCAGCTCAATTCAGAGTGGGGAACGAGCTGCTGCACTTTATGGATAGTGAACGGAGCATCGATTCGTTGATAGCACATTGTGACACTCTTTCGACAAGAATGAAGCGAGCGCCCAAAGAGGCCGCGAAATATGCGGCCGACTATATATCGGGTAGAGAGAAGCTTCTTACACACTCATACAGCTCGGCTGTCAGGATGAGTATAGAAAGGGGTGTAGCTTTTGGAAACAGGCCTCATCTGTTTTGTACGGAGTCGAGACCGGCAAACGAAGGAAGAGATTTTGCCGATGTGCTTTGTAGAGCCGGAGTCGATACGACTCTCATTGTAGATGCCGCGGCCCCATATTTGTGCGGGAGGGTAGAGCTGGTTTTGCTTGGAGCCGACGGTATAGGTCCGTTCGGGCTGGTACACAAGATAGGAACATACGCCATTGCACTTGCCGCCAAAGAGTACGGAGTGGAGGTGGCCGTCGTGGCGGATAGTATGAAGTTTTGGCCTTCTTCCGTAAAAAAGCCTATCGAGCCCCCAAAATCGTCAAAAGAGTTGGCAGACGGGGAGTGCTTTGATGTTTTGAATCTATATTTCGATGTTACGCCGCTAAAATATATCGATACCGTGATTACGGAAGAGGGGATACTCGATTCGGAAAGTGCGGCTGAAGTGTGCCAAAATATAGAGCTTCATCATATGCTGGAGTAGAGGCTGGAGAAGGGCTTTTTGCGACTTCTATCTGCCTATGGCTTTGGCTTCGAGCTCTTTGTCTATAGTCTCTTGCATCTTGTCGCGCAGATTTTCGTACCACCCCTCTTTCGCTTTCGGGACCTCTATGGAGGGCAGGAATATGACTTTGACATCTCCGCCAAAGGAGGTTTTGTCGTGTTCGTTGACCACTCTTTTGCTTCCTACGATCACTACCGGCTGAACTGTCAGAGCCAGCTTTTCGGCGATGAATCTGGCACCGTCTTTGAAAGGCAGAAGTTTTTGCCCCCTGGCACGGGTACCTTCGGGAAAGAGAGCCACCGGTCTATGTAGCTCTTCAATCGATCTTTTTACATCTTTGAGCAGTTTGATCAAACCTCTTTTATCGCTTCTGTCTACGGGTATCATTTCTCCATTGCTCAACAAAAGACCGAACCATGGAACTTCAAAAAGCTCTTTTTTGGCTACCCAGTTCAGGTTTATCGGAAGCAGAGCTTCCATGGTGATAATATCGACGATGCCTTGATGGTTCATCAGGTATAGTTGCGCTTCGGGGTCCGGATCTCCCACCTTTTCGATACCGGCGAACATCAGTGCCATCATACTCTTGTTGCCGTAGTGCAGAATCTTTCCTTTATGGCGCGGGAAGAGCTTAAGCAGAGGAATCATGACGGAGACTACAAGAGATATTACAAAAGCGCAGTAATAAAATCTAATTCGAGCAAAGATCTTCATTTTTTACCCATCCTATGGTGCTGTTAGGCAGCTGTATCTTCGTATAGTTTTCATTTCTGTTCATCTGCTTGGCCACGGTGCGCTCATAAAGAATTGTAAAAGAGGTACTTTGCGGTGTCGGAAGCAGATAGAGTCGGCTTTCAGGCTTTATACATACGCTTTTAAGCGGTATCAGATATGTCGTAAGGTAACCAGCCGCAAGTGTGATCAGGATTGGATATATCCACTTTCTCTTCATTATCCACAAAACAACCCATACGAAAATCAAGAAGCCTGTGGCCATGATCTTGAATTTTGTAAATTCACTGGCCTGTGGATCGAGATTGCTCTGTGTGCTTACGCTGCTTCGTTTTACTATTATCGGGATCTGGAATTTTTCATAGCGGTTCTTTTTCAGGTTGAAGTAGCTGAATGTCAGCTGCTCCATTCCAGCCGGAAATATGGCGTAGTAAAAGAGTGTAGTGTCATTCAGATCACCGCTATAGGAGTCTATTCCCTGGTTTGAAGAGTTTTTGAGGTGAAAGTCGTCGAAGTTTCCGAACTCAACTTTCAGCTGAAGCGCGAGAATGTTGGTGTCGGATGTGTATGTTGATGCCTGATAGTTTATCAGCTCCATGTTTTTAGCCAGAACGTTACAAAAATCTCCGGGAGGATTTAGACGTACGGCTTTTATTGTCATTGAATCGGATCTGTACTCTCTTTCCGGTTCATCGGAGTAATATACTATAAACTCCGGCAGGCGAACGTCGCTGCCTGTTGCCTTGAAGTAGTATACGAGTCTGCTTATGGCTTTGGGCTCTATCGATTCAGGCTCTTTTACGGGGGCGATATTTTTTCCGTTGTCCGTTCGAACTTCAAACGCCCTGCCTCTTTCGAGGGAAGTCACCTTTACCGTTACCGGAAAAATCTCTCCGACATAGACCTTTTTCGGAACGTTTTCAAGGCTTATGTATATGAGCTGTTCTGCAGGTTTTTGGGGCTCCGTCTCTATCTCGATGTAGTCATCGTACGGTTCTGAAAAGAGGGACGGCTCTTCCACGTTTGCGAACAGAACCGTAGCGGCAAGCAGGATTGCGGTTATCAGCCTCATGGACAATTAGAGGAGGAACCCTTCGAGCATTTTCACTCCGTCTTGAGATCCCAGAATCGACTCCATCGCTCTTTCCGGATGCGGCATCAGACCGAAGACGTTACGCTCCTTGTTGCATATTCCGGCGATATTGTCAATCGATCCGTTTGGATTGTCCGGATCTCCGTTTTTGTCGCAGTATGTAAGAAGTACCTGCCCGTTGTCATACAGCTCCTTCAGGCCTTCATCTTCTATGAAGTAGTTCCCTTCGGCATGCGCGATCGGGATATTTAGAAGTTCTCCGACTTCACATTTGCGCAGGAATCTGTTGTCGTTGTTCTCCACTTTGAGATACTGGTGTTTGGAGACGAAGTGGAGATTTTCGTTTCTCTTCATGGCGCCTGGAAGCAGGTGACTCTCAAGAAGTATCTGAAAACCGTTGCAGATTCCAAGAACATATCCGCCGTTATCGGCGTAGGCCTTGATCGCCTTCATGATAGGACTGAAGCGCGCTATGGCACCGCTGCGAAGGTAGTCGCCGTAGCTGAAACCGCCTGGAACAACGACAAGGTCGGTGTTTGATGGCAGAGTCTGCTCTTCATGCCATACGATTTCTACATCCTCTCCGAGCCTTTCGAAAGCATAAACGGTGTCAAATTCACAATTGGTGCCTGGAAAGCGGGGGACGACGATTTTCATTGCACGATCTCTATGCTGTAATCTTCTATTACGGTATTGGCAAGAAGGGTTTCACACATCTTCTCTACCTCCTTTTGCGCACTCTCCTTCGAGGTCGATTCGAGATCGAGCACTATCTGTTTGCCTACCCGGACGTTTTCTACATTTTCGAAACCGAGAGCTCCGAGGGCGTGGTGTACCGCCTTGCCCTGCGGATCGAGGACCCCCTCTTTGAGGTAGACGTTTACGATCGCTTTCATCTATCTTCTCCAACTATTCGTTTCAATACCTCTTCATATGCAACCTTCACACTGCCAAGGCCCTGTCTGAAGCGGTCTTTGTCAAGCTTTTCATTGGTCTGCATATCCCAGAAACGGCAACTGTCGGGGCTGATTTCGTCGGCGAGGATGATCTTTCCTTCGCTGTCGTAACCGAACTCCACTTTGAAGTCGACGAGGTTTAGCCCCTTTTTCGCGAAAAATGCCTTCAATATCGTATTTATTTCGCGTCCGAGCCGTTTCAGCTCTTCGAGATCGGCTTCGCTTTTTACAAGATCGAGAATCAGACAGTGTTCGTCGTTTATTATAGGATCGCCAAGATCGTCACGCTTGTAGTAGAACTCTACCAGTGAAAAGGGAAGTACCGTACCGTCTTCTATACCGAGTCTTTTGGTAAGGCTGCCTGTCGCAATGTTTCTTACTACTACCTCGATAAGAATGATATCGACCTTTTTTACCAGCATATGGTTGTCGTCTGGCTTCTCCACAAAGTGTGTAGGTATCCCGGCACTCTCGAGAAGTCTGAATAACTGGCTGCTGATCTCGTTGTTCAGAGCCCCTTTGCCCTTCTCCTGTGAATGCTTTTCGCCGTTGAAAGCCGTCAGATCGTCTTTGAATTCCGCCAGAAGCAGATTTGGATCTTCGGTTGTAAACAGACGCTTCGCCTTTCCTTCGTAAAGCAGCTCTTTTTTTGTCATTTTCTCTCCTGTGTAATGATAAGTGCGCGCAGAATATCCACACCCTCTTTGAGTTGATTGTCGTCATACAACTCTTCTGTCGTAATCACGTTCTCTTTGGAGGGTTTCTCCTCCTTCTGGCTCTCCTTTTTGCCGTCAATCTTTTCGAGCTCTCCCTTTAGATGCTCTTTTAGTTGAGACTCTTTGAGCTCGAAATGGTTCTCTTCGACTGTGACTTTGCCGAAGGAGACTTTGATATCAGGAGTCACTCCGACGGCCTGGATGGTTCTGCCGCTCGGAAGGTAGTAACGTGCTATCGTGAGTCTTAGAGCTTCTGATTTGTTGATCGGCATGATGATCTGGACACTGCCTTTTCCGAAAGTCTTCTCTCCGACTATCACGGCCCGTCTATGATCCTGGAGGGAGCCGCTTACGATCTCGCTCGCGCTTGCGCTGCCGCCGTTTACAAGAACCACTATCGGAATCTTTTTGTACGTTCCTTCGCTGTGCGCTTTGTATACCTGGTTTTCATCTTTTATTCGCCCTTTTTGCGAAACGATCACCCCTTCGTCTACGAATAGATCCACCATACCAACCGCCTGATCGAGCAGGCCGCCGGGATTGTTTCTAAGGTCTATTATGAGACCTTTTGCATGCGGGTTTTCCAGCAGAGCCTTTTTTATATCCTGTACAACTTTCTTGTCGAACGAGACGACTCTTATGTAGAGAATGTCGCTGCCCACTTTTTTTGTATATACTGACTGGATCTTTATGATATCCCTTATGATCGTTATGACAAGAGGTTTGGGCTCGTTCTTTCTTACTATCGTCAGAGTGATTTTGGTTTTCGGCTTGCCTCTCATCAGGGATACGGCTTCATCGAGAGTCATATTGAGCGTCGACTTGTCGTCGATTTTGAGTATTATGTCTCCCGCTTTCAGTCCGGCCTTGTATGCCGGAGTTCCTTCCAGCGGGGCTATCACGGTCAAAGCACCGTCTCTCATGCCTACCGTGACTCCGAGTCCGCCAAATTCGCCGCTGGTCTGGATCTTCATCTCTTTGAAGCTTTTTGTGTCGAGGAACGAGGAGTGGGCGTCGAGGTTCGTCATCAGCCCCTTTATAGCCTTGTCTATGATTTCGTTTATCGTCAAATCGTCGACATAGTACTTCTCTACGGTTCCGACTACTCTGGTGAACTTGCTCAGTGCCTCAAGCTTGGAAACGGTGGTGTTGCTGTCGCTTTTGGCGAATAGAGATGGGGCTCCGGCTACCGTCAGTACGGTCAGAGTGGCAAAAAAACCGGCTGTCATCAACCCTTTGTTTCTTTTCATCATAATCTATATTCCATATCCGATCGAGTTTTATGAGAGGCTATTATACCACCTGCAACTAAAAAAGGGATAAGTATCTCTTCGGTGATGGCCGATTTTTACCATATCGATTCGACGGATGCGCATTATTAAATTGAATAGATAAAGAAACTTGACACAAGTGGACTAAACCTGATATAATTACGGAAATTTGACCCTTGCTTTTTACAACTGCGACAAATGTAGCAGATATTATGTTCTGTTTCAGGTAAGATTATGGAAAGGGTTTGAAAAAAGGAGATGATATGAGTATATTCGAGAAGTTGACACACCAGATGACCGAGTCGATAGAATCGGGAGTCAGTCTGGCACTGCATAATAAAAATCCGGAGGTTGAACCGGTACATATAGTATGGGGACAGTTGACAAATTCCGGCAGTGTACTAAACCAGGCACTGAACAGGATGGGAATCGACAAGGCTCCCATAGAGCTCGAGGCCAAGAGTGTGGCCGACAGGCTTCCGAAAGTTTCGACCGTTACGAAAGAGAGTATCAAGCTATCGAGAGCACTGCAGGAGAGTCTGCAAAAAGCCGAAGGGCTGATGGCAAGACAGGGAGATCAGTATCTGGCTGTCGATACATGGCTTATGGCCAATCTCGACCAGCCTCAGATCAAGGATGTTCTCGGCAAGTATGTCGATATGATGGAGCTTGGAAAGACTCTCGAAGCGATCCGCGGAGGCAAGAAGATAGAGAGCCAGACAGCGGACGAGACGCTTGAGGCACTGGAGAAGTACGGGATAGATTTGAACAAGAAGGCGATCGACGGAGAGCTCGATCCTGTAATCGGTCGTGATGAAGAGATCGAACGTGTGATGCAGATCCTGATCAGAAAGACCAAAAACAACCCGATACTTCTCGGAGAGCCCGGTGTCGGTAAGACCGCAATCGTAGAGGGGCTCGCACAGCGCATAGTAAACAAGGAGGTTCCGCTAAGCCTTCAGAACAAGCGAGTCGTTGCGCTCGATATGAGTGCGTTGATCGCAGGCGCCAAATATCGCGGTGAGTTCGAGGATCGTCTCAAAGCCGTGATCGAAGAGGTCAAAAGCAGCGGAGACATAATTCTCTTCATCGACGAGATCCATACTATCGTGGGTGCGGGTGCATCAGAGGGAAGTATGGATGCGGCCAACATGCTCAAGCCGGCACTCGCTCGCGGAGAGCTGCACACCATTGGTGCGACGACTCTCAAGGAGTACCGCAAATATTTCGAAAAAGATGCGGCTCTTCAGCGCCGATTCCAGCCGGTCCATGTAAACGAGCCTTCCATCAATCAGGCTCTGCAGATTCTTCGCGGTCTGCGTGAGCGGCTCGAAGCCTTTCACAATGTCACGATACTCGACAGTGCGCTGGTGGCGGCTGCCAAACTGTCGGCCCGTTATATTACGGACCGCTATCTGCCGGACAAGGCGATAGACCTCATAGACGAGGCGGCCGCAGAGCTTAAGATGCAGATAGAGAGCGAGCCGAGCGAGCTTGCGAGAGTCAAACGCGAAATCAGTCAGCTTCAGGTGGAAAAAGAGGCGCTGACTATGGAGGAGTCCAAAAAGAACGAGCAGCGCCTTGAAGAGATAGAGAAGGAGCTGGCGGATCTCGAAGAGAAGAAACGCAGACTCGAAGCTCAGTTTGAAACCGAGAAGAAGGTCTTCAACGATATCGCCCACATCAAGGTGGAGATAGACAAGCTAAGAAGCGAAGCGGAAGCTGCCAAGAGAAACGGTGACTACAACAAGGCCGCCGAAATCGAATACGGCAAGATTCCGCAGCTCGAAGAGGAGCTAAAAAGGCTCGACGAGCAGTGGGAGCGTATGCAAAAAGAGGGTACGCTGCTCAAAAATGCCGTCGACGAAGAGATGATCGCCAAGATCGTCAGCCGCTGGACGCAGATTCCGGTAACCAAGATGCTTCAGAGCGAGAAGGAGAAGATTCTTCATGTCGAAGAGGTATTGGCTGAAGATGTCGTAGGACAGGATCAGGCGATCAAGGCGGTTGCAAGAGCCATCAAGCGAAACAAAGCAGGTCTGAGCGAGCAGAACAGACCGATAGGAAGTTTCCTGTTCCTCGGACCTACCGGTGTCGGTAAGACCCAGACGGCGAAGACGCTGGCGAAGTTTCTTTTCGATACCGAAAAGTCTCTCATTCGTATCGACATGAGCGAATATATGGAGAAGCATGCGGTAAGCCGTCTGGTAGGTGCGCCTCCGGGATATGTCGGCTATGAAGAGGGTGGACAGTTGACGGAGGCTGTCAGGCGAAAGCCATACAGCGTAATCCTCTTCGACGAGATCGAAAAGGCGCATCCAGATGTGTTCAACGTACTTCTGCAGGTGCTGGACGACGGTAGGCTTACCGACAACAAGGGTGTGACGGTAGACTTTAGAAATACCATCATCATCCTTACCTCCAACATCGCAAGTGACAAGATAATGGAGTTCAGAGATCCGGAAGATCGCGAAAAGGCGGTAAGGGACGAGTTGAAGATGTACTTCAAGCCCGAGTTCTTGAACCGGCTCGACGATATCATTATCTTCAATCCGCTTGATCAGGCGGCCATTACGAAGATTGTCGACATACTCTTCAAGAATATCGAGGCGAAGCTTGAAGAGCGCGATATCAAAGCTTCACTCACGGAAGCGGCGAAGGCTCGGATCGCCGAAGCGGGCTTCGATCCGGTATACGGTGCCAGACCGCTAAAACGGGCACTTTACGAGCTTGTAGAAGACAAGCTGGCCGAATTGATCCTCGAAGAGAGGGTAAAAGAGGGCGATACAGTCGTATTCGATGCCGAAAACGGCGAAATCGTACCGAGAATAAATCCGTAACTTCCGTGGCGGGGTCGAATTCTCTTCGGCTCCGCCTGATTTTTTTCTCTCTTTAAACTATTAGTGGTAGAATCACCGTATGAACTTTTACAGAACTCACTTTGCTGTTTTCTCTCTTTCATTTATTGTCGTGTACAGAGGTACGAAAGAGGAGTGCTCGCGGTCCGGGCGGATTTCTTTGCAGGAAGCGACGCATATGATCCCGGATAGAGGTATGGTTCTATTTTTATGATCAGGTTTTTAATCGCGATACTGTTTGCCATCGGCTCTCTTGTCGGCGCCGATCTCCAAAAAATCATCGATTCGTCTCCTGCAGGATCGGTCATAGAGCTGCCCGAAGGCATATTTTACGGCCCGATTACGATAAAAAAACCCCTCATACTCAGAGGAGGCGGCAAAAAGAGTGTAATCGACGGAAACTTCACATCGAAAGTCATCACGGTTCTCTCTTCCGACGTCACGATAGAAAATCTCGCTATAAGAAACAGCGGACGAAGGCGCCACTCCCTTGACAGCGCCATCTTCATCAGCGGAACGAAACGTGTAAAAGTGGAGCGGTGCAGAATCGAAGATACCCTGTTTGGCATAATAGTATCTCGCAGTGACAATACCGTTGTCAGAGAAAACAGTATCTCATCCTATGACGAGCCTGTAGCGGACAATAGGGGAGACGCAATCAGACTCTGGCTCTCAAACGGCACTATCATCGAAAAAAACCGTATCTCGGGCAGCAGGGATATCGCTCTGATGCGCTCCGATCACAACATTATAGAGGCAAACATCATTGAAGGCAGCAGATACGGTGTCTATCTGCAGATGTGTGAAGACATCCGGATATCGAAAAACCGAATTTTCTCCAACTATGTAGGGGTGCTCAGCAGCGGTTCCAAAGATGTGAAGATAGAACGCAATACGATAGTGAAAACCCATCTTGAAACAGGTGTGGGGGTGGTCATAAGAGGAGGGGGCGTTCATGAGATCAGGCAGAATACCCTCATGAGACACGCACAAGCCTTCTATATCGACTCCTCACCAGCCGAAAGGGGAATGAAACGCTTTATAGAGAGAAATCTCATCTCTCTCAACAATGAAGCTTTCCATTTTCATGCGATCATAAAGAACAATACGATCAGGTTCAACAATATCTCTGACAATCTGACCGAGGTTGTCAAAAATATAAGGCACACGAAAAGCTATGACAACGATATACGCTTCAACTACTGGGACAGATACGAAGGGTTCGACAAAAACGGAGACGGCATAGGAGATACGCCCTATCTGATACTATTGTATGTTGACAGACTGTGGCATTACGATCACCACCTGAAGTTTTTCCGCTTTACACCTCTCTTTTCGATAGTGGAGTTTATCGAAAGACTCGCTCCTTTTAGCGAGCCGATACTTCTTATGAGGGATAATGCGCCACAGCTCTATCCGGTAGAAGATGCCGGAGCCGGTGCTTCAGATGTGTTATAATCCTCTTCAAATCAACAAAAGCGAGGCTCAATGAAGGCTGTAGTTTCCGTTTTTCTGCTTCTACCGTCACTTTTCGTATCTCTTTTTGGCGACTCAGGCCTTGAGGATAAGATCCGTATCCAGAATATGAAGGTTGTAGAGGCTGCCGCGGGTGAGCTTGGCAAGGATCTGCCAAAAAGAGTCGATCCTTTCACGAAGCTCGTCGCCGTTGAAGCCGAGGGTGAGAAGCTGGTATATGTTTTCGAGATCGATGCCGGCGGAAAGAGTGATGAGAGTATCGTAAAGGAGGGAAGAGAGAGAATGAAAAGAAATGTCACCGCAGGTATCTGTTCCACTTCACAACGCTTCCTCAAAAGCGGTATAGTCATATCCTACAGATATGTTTCGGCTGCAACCGGAAAATCTCTTTTTGAGTTCAGTGTGGATAAGAAGGAGTGCGACACTCTCCGTTAGATTCGGCTGTTGCCGATATCCGAAGATACAGCTCAACCCTAAACTGCTATTAAGCGAAATTTAATTAAAATATCGGGCTTAAATCCAATGAAAGAAGGACGGATAGATGAAACGAACCTATCAACCGCACAATACTCCGCGCAAAAGAACGCACGGTTTCCGCACCCGCATGAAGACTAAAAACGGACGCAAGATCATAAACGCACGCCGTGCCAAAGGGCGAAAGCGATTGGCGGTCTAATCCACTTCGAACCTTTGCGGGGCAGTGCAGATTTCGACCGGGTATACAAGTCCGGCAAACGTTGGCACGACCCGGCTTTCGTGCTTTTCGTACTGCCGGGCAAAGATAGATACAGAGTCGGATTTGTAGCCAGCAAGAAGATCGGCAATGCCGTCAAACGTGCAAGGGCCAAGCGAAGATTGCGGGCACTGTTTTTGCAAACGGCTCCGCTCCTTAAAAGAGGCGACTATGTCTTGGTCGCCAAACCGCCCGTACTGGATGCCCAGTTCAAAGAGTTGGAGAAGGCGTTCAGGCGAGGTATAAAACGTTTGAATGTTGGGCAAGTGAGATGATCAGAAGCGTACTATCGGGGTTTTTGAAGATATACCAGAAATTTTTTACACTTTTGGGCTATGGAAGCTGCCGATACTACCCCACATGTTCAGAGTATGCCAAATGGCAACTCGAAACGAATCCAAACATCATAAAAGCTCTCTTCTCTACTATGCTCAGGATACTTCGATGCAACCAGCTCTTTGACGGCGGCATCGACTATCCCAAAATCTCTCTCAAACCTGACTTAAGCGCCGGATTCAGCTCCGCTCCTACCGATATCAGATACTGGTTCGTGCCGGAAGGGGATGAAAAAAGGTGCAGAGTCGTCAAAAATATCTTTTCGAAAGGCCATTCGTGATAGACAATATGAGCACACAGACACGGGTCGTAATAGCGACCGTACTCTCCCTGATAGTTTTCATGGCTTACGACTATCTTTTCATGCCAAAGACCATCCCGGCAACAGAAGCCAACAGAAGTGTTGCCGTTGCGCAGAGTAGCGATCCGTCTCTAACGGCAGCACCCAGATCGGTCGAGACGGCCGCCTCAGACTCCAGGAGCGCTTCCACAGCGCCTGTGCAAACAAGCGAGCTCGATAGAGTCATAGCGACGGCGGAGATGTCGAATATGACGATGGAGTTCGATGCGCTCGGCAGAATAAGTCAGGTATACCTCAAGGATCGGCAATATCGTGACGAAGAGGGTGAGGAGCTCAAACTCTACAACGAGCCGAAGATACCGAGGCCGCTGGAGATAAGATTTGTCGACCAGAAACTGAATGAACTCGCCTTCAAAACTCCTTACACTGTATCGGTATCATCCGTAAATGTTTCCGACAAGCCGGAAAAGATCGTATTTACCCAGAATCTTGACGGACTGATCGTCGAAAAGAGTGTCGTAATATACCCGGATCACCATTACGAACTGACTGTAAAGCTCAGCGAAGAGAGACCTTTTTATATCTCTCCGGGTGTGCGTCCGGACATAAGAGTCGACGCCTATACTGTTCATGGAGCGATGGTAGAGGAGGCTGACGGCACTCTCACCATCATTGAGGATGGTGACGCCAAGGGTACTGAGGCTTTCAGAAAGGCAAAAATCGCAGTCGCTTTCGATCGCTACTATGCGACGGCGTTCTATGACTTCGAGAATGGTCTTGACGTAGTGGTGAACAAGGATGCCGAAGAGAACCCCATACTCTTTGTCACCGGTCAAAACGGCAGAACCGTAAACGGATATATAGGACCGAAAGAGTATAAGATACTCAACGCGATCCATCCGAATCTTACAAAGGTCATCGAGTTTGGATGGTTCACGTTCATAGCCTATCCGGTATTCAAGATATTGATGTGGATACACAACTATATCCCCAACTGGGGATGGGCGATAGTGGCTTTGACCATTCTGGTGAGGATCGTTCTATATCCGCTCACCTACAAGGGCATGGTCTCCATGTACAAACTCAAAGAGCTCGCTCCCAAAATCAAAGAGATTCAGGCAAAATACAAGGGTGATCCACAGAAGATGAATATGCATATGATGGAGCTGTACAAAAAGCACAAAGCCAATCCGCTGGGCGGCTGTTTGCCTATGCTCCTTCAGATTCCGGTATTCTTTGCGATATACAGGGTCCTTTTGAATGCCATCGAGCTGAAAGGTGCCGAGTGGATTCTCTGGATCGAGGACCTCTCCGTAATGGATCCCTATTTTGTGCTGCCTATCTTGATGGGTGCTTCCATGTGGGTACACCAGGTCGTTACACCGAGTAACTTTACAGATCCGATGCAGGAGAAGATTTTCAAATGGCTGCCGGTAGTATTTACATTCTTCTTTGTAACTTTCCCGGCCGGTCTGGTCCTTTACTGGTTTACCAACAATATCTTCTCGATTGCCCAGCAGATGCTTGTAAACAGAATGCTGGAGAATAGAAAAAAGGTCGACTGATGAAAAAGTTTGAAGCCGGAACACTTGAAGAGGCGTATGCGGAGGCTGCAAAAGAGTTCTCCTGCTCGGTAACGGAACTGGATATCCAGATTGTGCAGAACCCTTCAAGAGGTTTTCTTGGCTTCGGACGAAAAAGTGCGATAATTGTAGCAGCGTACAAAGAGAGGACTTTACAAAAAGAGCCTGAAGATACGAAGATTTCAAAGGGAAAAGTCGAAAGACCCGTACAGAAAAAGACTCCAGTCAAAGAAGAGAGTACAAAAAGAGTAGAGTCAGAAGCGGATGAAAACCAGCCGCTTGCAAGAGGTGAAGGCGAGAAAGAGAGAATCGCAGAACCTGTAGCGGATACCGCTTTTAAAAAGGAGCAAAAGAGATCTTTCGCCGATAAAGAGGAAGATATATTCGGCAACTTCTACGATGATGCAGTCGATATCAATGTCGTGGTTAGAGAGGTTGAAAGAGAGATCAATTCGCTCTTCTCTTCGGCATGTTTCAGGATCGAACCGATCAGGGTATTCGCGATCGACGACGAGACTCTCCAGATAGAGTTCAAAGGAGAAGATGCCGCGCTTCTCATCGGCAAAGAGGGGTATCGCTACAAAGCGATGGCCTATCTGCTTTACAACTGGATACACGGAAAATACGGCTATAAGGTAAGGTTGGAGATAGCGGAGTTCCTCCGGAACCAGGAGGCTATGATGGATAGCTATCTTGAGCCGATAGTTGAGCGGATCGAAAACGAGGGACGCGCACAGACCAAGGTGCTTGACGGAATACTGGTACAGATAGCTCTTCAAAAGCTCAGAGAAAAATATCCGCAAAAGTATGTCGCTGTACGCACCAACAAAGAGGGAGGACGATACGTTATCGTCAACGAGTTCATGGAGCGCAGGTGAGCGATACGATAGCCGCACTGGCCACTGCGAGTGGAGTCGGCTCCGTGGCTATCGTTCGACTTAGCGGCCCCAAAGCTCTGGAGATTGCCAAAAAAGTTACAAAAAGAGACTCCTTCACTCCACGATATGCACACTTGAACGATCTTTTCGACAAAGATGACCAAATAATAGACGAAGCTATCGTAATCTACTTTCAGGCTCCCCGCAGTTTCACTACCGAAGATGTTGTAGAGTTCCAGTGTCACGGCGGCTCCATCGTAGCTGAGAGGATACTCGATACCGTCATCGGCCTCGGAGCGAGGCCGGCGGAACCCGGTGAATTTACAAAGCGTGCCTTTCTCGGCGGCAGAATCGATCTCAGCGAAGCTGAAGCTATCGCAAAACTTATAGAGGCAAAAAGTGACGATGCAGCGAAGATCCTTGCCCGTCAGATGAAGGGGGAACTAAAAGAGTTCGTTGAAGATGTAAAAGAGCGCCTTTTGAGAGTCGTAGCCTATGCCGAAGTGACAATAGACTATGCCGAGGAGGATCTTCCTGACGATCTTGTAGAAAACATGCTCCATCAGCTTGAAGAGCTCTCGGAAAGAATGGAGAGGATCGTCTCTTCGAGTCAAAGACGCAGGGGGCTTATAGAGGGGTTCAAAGTCTCTATCGTCGGCAAGCCCAATGTGGGAAAGAGTTCGCTGCTCAACTCCTTGCTCGACTATGAGCGTGCCATCGTCAGTTCGATTGCCGGAACTACCCGCGATACCATAGAGGAGCAGATAAGGGTCGGAAGCCATCTGGTCAGAGTCGTGGATACGGCCGGCATTCGCAGCTCTGAGGATACTATCGAAAGGATCGGTATCGAGCGCTCCGTCACAGCTATCGAGCAGAGCGATATCGTAGTTGCTCTTTTTGATGCAAGCAGGGAGTGGGATGAAGAGGATGAGCGGATACTCTCGCTGCTCGAGCGTTTCGAGAGTGAAAAGGAGATAGTGGTAGCGCTCAGTAAGACAGATCTTCCAAAGAGACTGGAGAGGTCCAGGGTAGAGCGATTCGCCCCATTGCTTCTAAATAGCCAAAACAGAGCCGATGAAGTTCTTGGCGAACTTGAAAGAAGGCTTTCCAAAATGGCTCAGGCCGATGAGCTGCTTCTTGTATCTACCCGCCAGATCGATGCTCTAAAAAGAGCGCAAAGTGCACTCAAGGATGCACTGGAGCCTTTGAAGGCTGGAGAACTCGAGATATTTTCCTATTATCTTAACGAGGCGATAAAAGCTGTAGGCTCCATATCCAAACCAGTTGATTTTAATGATATTATGGATAGAATGTTCGGTGAATTTTGCCTGGGAAAATAGGAGTTTTTATGTGTGGAATCGTCGGTTATATCGGGAAAAGAGAGATCAAAAGCAGATTGATAGAGGGGTTGAGGGAGCTCGAGTATAGAGGATATGACTCCGCAGGTATAGCAGTCATGCAAAATGGCCGGATCGACTCGTTCAAAGCGGTCGGCAAGCTCTCCAACCTCGAAGAGAAGACAAAGAGTTTCTCTACCGACGGTCTTGGCGCCGGCATCGGCCATACAAGGTGGGCTACACACGGCAAACCTACCGAACTCAACGCCCACCCACATATGGGTGAGTACAGCTACGTAGTACACAACGGCATTATAGAGAACTACAGAGAGATCAAGCAGATGCTTCAAGAAGAGGGTGTGGCTTTTTTGAGCCAGACAGATACCGAGGTGATAGTGCACCTGTTTGAACTCGAAGCGCAGCGCCGAAGCGATCTGTTTGACGCTTTCAAAGCTACCATAGAGCAGCTTGACGGAGCATATGCGGTGCTGCTTGTCACCCAGAAAGCTCCCGATACGATCTTCTTCGCCAGAAAGGGATCTCCCATGATTATCGGCAGAAACGACGAGGGAGAACTCTTTTTCGCCTCATCGGACGCTCCGCTGATCGGCGAAGCAAAAGAGGTTGCCTATATGGAGGACGGTACTATAGGGTATGTGACGCCCGATACCATCCATGCGGAGCCTGAAAACCTCGTGTTCGTACCGCTTTCAGGTGACAAGGCTACCGCTCAAAAAGGTGGCTACCGCTTCTTTATGGAGAAAGAGATCTACGAGCAGTATGACGTCATGAGCGATACGATGATGGGAAGAGTGCTTGATAGCGATATATTTTTCGAAGAGATAGGCGACTCCTTTCTTGATGGGATTACCCGTATCAAACTTTGCGCCTGCGGTACCAGCTACCACGCCGCTCTTGCTTCCGGCTACCTTTTCGAGAGATTGTCGAAAATTCCTGTCAATGTGGAGATAGCCAGCGAATTTCGGTACAAAGAGCCGCTTCTTGGAAGCGATACCCTCTTTATCGTCATAAGCCAAAGCGGTGAGACGGCGGATACGCTCGAAGCGCTCAGGATGGCCAAAGAGGCCGGTCTTAAGACGCTGGCTATTTGCAATGTGGACAACTCCTCCATAGTGAGGCTCGCGGATACGACGATTTTGACCAGGGCCGGAATAGAGAAGGGGGTTGCCAGCACCAAAGCCTTCGCGACGCAGGTGATGGTTTTGTGGATGCTCTCTCTCTATTTCGCAAAACGAAGAGGCAGTATGGATACGGAGGCGATAAAAGAGGAGCTTCGTTTCATGCACTATGTTCCCAAAGTGCTTCAGAAGTCTCTGGAGGTGCATGAAAAGTGCAAACGCCTATCCAAACGCTATCTTCACGGCCACGGCTTCTTCTTCATCGGCCGTGACATCTTCTTCCCTCTGGCGCTCGAAGGGGCGCTGAAGCTAAAGGAGATCAGCTATCTTCATGCCGAAGGATACCCCGCGGGAGAGATGAAGCACGGTCCAATCGCTCTCGCGGACGCTGAACTCTTTACGATAGCACTAATGCCGAAGACTCTCCTGTACGACAAGACAAAGAGCAATGTAGAGGAGCTCAGTGCGCGGGATTCGACCATTCTATCCATCTCGCCCGAGATGTTCGATCTCGCCGACGACTTTATACTGACTCATCCGCACAACCACCCTATGCTGGAGTTCTTCGAAATGATGGTCGTCGAGCAGCTGTTGGCAATGGAGATTGCGATACGTCTTGGCAACGATGTGGATATGCCGAGAAACCTGGCAAAAAGCGTTACGGTGGAGTAGAAGATAAAAACCACTCCATCTGTAGCTATCAGGATCGTACTGTGGGTTGTCATGCTCGTAGGCGGTCCTGCACTCTCGGTCTACTTCGATCTGATCTATTTCAGGCATCTCTTTTTGGATCTATCCTACCATCTATTGACCTTTCCCTTCGGTGTTTTGCTGGCGGTCATGGCTTTTAGAGCCGCATCAGCGGGAGGAAGGGAGTTGGCCAAACACGGCAAAAAAGATGCACAGACTCCGAGACTGGAGACGGATACTCTTGTAACCACTGGAATATACGAAAGGATGCGCCATCCGATGCTTTTTGGATTGGCACTTCTTCCTATGGCTCTGGCTCTTATAGTGGGTTCGCCTACTTTCATATTCATAGTCGCTCCTTTGGAGATGATCTTTATAGTCGTAATGGTTTTGACGTTCGAAGAGAGTGAATGCAGAAGAAAGTTCGGAGTCGCTTACGATGAGTATGCAAGCAGGGTTCCGGCCGTCTGCTTTAAAAAGGAGTGCCTGATAGAGCTCTTTTCAAAAAAGATGTAGCCTGGATAGAGTCATGCGGCTACATATATTTGATCCTGGAGCTACCATTGCTTCGATCTTTCAAGAGCGAGTTTCGCCGCGGTGGATACCGCTTCTATATAGCTTTTCAGCGAAACTTCACTTTCTGGAGTGTAGGCGATATCGAATGCGGTTCCATGGTCGACAGAGGTCCTTATTATAGGGAGATTCAAGCTGATATTGATACTCTCGTCGAAATAGAGCGCTTTCAAGGGAGCGAGTCCCTGGTCGTGATACATCGCCACCAGATAAGAGTATGACTCTCTGGCTCGTGGAGTGAACGCGATGTCCGGAACAAGCGGTCCCTCAAATATCGTGAAATCTCCTTTTTCGGATAGACTCCCGTTAGCCTCTCTTATAGCTTCTTCTATGATTTTTTCTTCATCTCCGAGAACACCGTGGTCACCGGCATGGGGATTCAGTCCAAGGACACCTATCCTTTTTGCCGCAGTCTCTTTATACAGATCGAGAAGAAACTTTACAAGTTTGTCTTTCTGTATCGCTTTGGGGACATCTTTTAGGGGTATATGCTCGGTAAAGAGCGCTACATACAGTTTACTGCAGCCAAGTACCATTATCGCATCTTTTTGAAACAGTTCTCTTAGAAACTCGGTATGTCCCTTGAAAGCGAGTCCGGCAAGTTTCCACGCTTCCTTGTTGACAGGAAGGGTTACTACCGCCTCCGTCTTTTTGGATCTTACGGAGTCGACAGCCTCTTTGAAAGATGCGAAACTGTAGGCTCCCGCTTCTGCCGTCACTTTGCCGGGCTCTATCGATGGAGCGGCAAAGGGGGGATTTAGTACTATCTCTTTTGGAACTTCAAGACGCAGCCTTCTTGCCGCCTCTTTTAAAAGATCCATGCCTGTAAAATAGAAAGGTGTGCAGATCGAGGAGATCTTTTTGTGAGCCTTGAGGGCAATCTCCGGCCCGATGCCGTTTGGATCGCCTATGCTGATCGCGATTTTTGGTTTCATCCAAGAAGTGCCTTCATATCCTTTATCGCCCTTTCGAGCCCGGTATATATACTTCTTGCTATGATACTCTGACCGATATTGAGCTCTTCAATCGCTTCAATGTTTGCTATCGCCTCTACATTTTCATAATTGAGGCCGTGGCCTGCGGCAACTTTGAGTCCCCTCGATGAGGCATGTTCTGCTGCGCTTTCAAGAGCCGATAGGCTTTCATCCAGTTTTGTTTTCAGAGTACTGCGCGGAAGCTCGAGCTCTTTTATGGAGTGGTGGGAGCGATCGAGTTGTGAAAAGAGCATGGCATATATGTTGGCATAGGTTCCTGTATGCAGCTCAATCCATTCGACATCCAGACTATCGGCCGCGGCTATACTCTCCATATCGGGATCTATAAAGAGAGAAACTTCGATTTCATGGGCATGAAGCCTCTCTATCGCCGATCGGACACTTTTTTCATATTTGACAATATCAAGTCCGCCTTCTGTCGTTACCTCCTCTCTTTTTTCCGGTACGAGAGTCGCTCTGTGAGGTTTTAGACGGCAGATTATATCTATGATGTCACTCTGTGTGGAGCACTCCAGATTGACAGGCAGCCGGCTTCTTTGTACGATGCGAAGAGCATCTTCGTCACATATGTGGCGCCGATCTTCGCGAAGGTGGATCGTAACCTGATCGGCTCCCGCGATCTTCAAGATTCCAAGAGCGTCGAGGGGATCCGGGTCGTTGACCTTTCTCGCCTCTCTAAGTACCGCTATATGGTCTATATTGACTCCAAGTTTCATAGGCCGCCCCTTATTGTTTGTATACTTTTCGTGCGATTATATCGTATCCGTCTTTATCCGGGAATACTCTCTTTGTCAAGAGTATCAATCAAGAAGAGTCCGCATCGAACCGGAGAGACAAAAAAGATCTTTTTGCCGGCGGTTTCTTCTTGAGAATCGACGAAGATTACCGTAGGCGACTCCGTTTCGCTATTTTGTCTCCACTCTGTTTTTTCC
>JAMONQ010000167.1 GCA_027065635.1 Campylobacterales bacterium
AGTACGGCGCGGACGACCTTGACGGAACGATCGAACGCGAATCGATACAGGCTGCGGCAGGCGCCAAAAGTGCGCACGGAATGGCCCTCGACGAGTTTGTGCACCTGATAAAAGACAGCGGCTTTATCCCGGTCGAACGTGACAGTCTCTATAACGAACTGAAGGTCTGGCGGTGAAGCATATAGCCTATGACTATGAAACCTTCGCAAAAGATCTCCACGATTTGGCCGTATCGATTCCGGAAACGTTCGATGCCATCATAGCCGTGGCCCGCGGCGGGATGACGATGGCCCATATGCTCGGCGAATTCTGGAATATCCGCAAGGTATTTGTCATCAACGCGATAGGGTACGAAGATACTCAAAAGCTCGATTCGGTCAGGATTTTCAATATCCCGGATCTTGAAGGGTGCCGGAAGATACTCGTTGTGGACGATATAGCGGATACCGGAGATACGCTGCTGCAGGTCATGCAAGAGCTTCAAAGCCGCTATCCCGAAAAAAGCTTCAAAACAGCCACGCTGTTTTTCAAGCCGGATGCCAGATTCAAGCCGGATTATTATGTGAAAAAAGCCGACGGCTGGATAGACTTCTTCTGGAACGAAGATTTGAGACGTTATAATGGTGAGAAATAAACAGACAAAGGGCGATATAGAGTCATGGTTTTGATGATCGACAACTACGACAGCTTTACATACAACATCGTTCAGTACTGCCTCGAACTCGGAGCCGACCTGAAAGTTGTAAGAAACGATGAGATGCGTGTGGACGAAATCAGCGCTCTCAAACCTGAAAAAATCATCATCTCTCCCGGCCCTGCCACGCCGGACGAGGCGGGAATCAGCCTGGAGGTGGTCGAGAAGTTTCACAAAGATACACCGATCTTCGGCATCTGTCTGGGGCACCAGACTATCGCCCAGGCCTTCGGCGGCAAAGTGGTGCGGGCTAAAAACCTGATGCACGGCAAAACCTCTTTGATGGAGGTGCATATAGAGTCTCCGATATTCAGGTTCATGCCCGAAACGTTTACCGCTACGCGCTATCACTCTCTCGTGGTCGAGAAAGAGTCGCTGCCGGAAAATATAGTTGCCACGGCATACAGCCATGACGACCATGAAATCATGGCGCTGCAGATTCCGGGCTTTCCGGTTTACGGCGTACAGTTTCATCCCGAGTCGATCATGAGCGAACACGGCCACCTGATGCTCGACAACTTTTTGAAACTATAGGAGTCATGGTGAAGATCAGGTTGGCTGCCACCTTGGTGCTGACCCTTCATCTGGGGATTTTGCTGTGGGTTGCATGGGGGCTTCCCATCGGGCCGGCGGAGGCCAAAAACTATTTCACCGGCCACGATCTTGTCTCGACACTGATGCACCTTGGAAAAGAGCTTTTTCCGGAAGCCGACTTTCTGAACTTCAGACTCCCTTTCCTCTTTCTACACCTGATAAATCTCTATCTTTTCTATCTGCTCAGCTCCGAACTGCTCAAAGAGGAGAAGTCCGTTATCATCTCCGTGCTGATCTACCTTTTTCTTCCGGGGATCGTAAGCTCGGCGGTGCTGGCCTCTTCGACCGGCCTGATCCTGGCGCTCTATCAGCTCTTTTTGATTTTATGGTTGAAAAAGAGGCGTTTCGTTGCCATGCTGCTGCTTCCCCTGTTTCTGTTAATAGACAGAAGCTGCGTGATTTTATATTTTGCACTTGCTCTATATGCTTTGATACGCAAAGAAAAGGTGCTTGCAGGATGGGCGGCCCTCCTTTTTGTAACGGCGTTATGGCAATACGGTTTCAGCGTACAGGGAAAACCGAAAAACTATTTTGCCGATACGATAGGGCTCTATGCCGCTATCTTCTCACCGTTTCTGTTTCTCTATTTTTTCTACGCCATGTACAGAATCCTCCTCAAAGGGGAGAAGAGTATCATCTGGTTCATAAGTTTTACCGTGCTGGTCGTTTCGCTTCTTCTGTCGATCCGGCAGAAGATTCCCATCCAGGATTTCGCCCCTTATGTCGTGGTGGCAGTACCTCTTATGGTAGGACTTTTTTTGCAGACGTTCCGTGTGCGCCTGCCGCAGTTTCGCAGGCGCTACCTATATATGGCGGTGCTGGTACTTGGCGTTTTGCTTTTGAATACGACGGTTCTGCTTTTTCATAAACCCTTTTTTCTTCTGATGAAAGATCCTGAAAAGCACTTTGCTTCGCCTTTTTATTTCCCGTACTGGTGTGCCGAAGCGCTCAAGCGCGCCGGTATCGAAAAAATAGATGCTGGCAATAGTGAGTTCGCCTATCAACTGAGATATTACGGCATAGCCCCCGGCGGAAATCTCGTACTGAGTGACAGACCGGGCAGAGAGTCGAAAAAAGTTTCGATTCGATACAGAAATCGTGAGCTGAAAAGCTGTTATGTTTCGAAAATAAACAGTTATGGAAATTGAGAGGGAATATATTTGTAAATAAGTCGCTGTTTGAAAAAATAATGGTAGACTTGTCCAATAAAAATCATAAGGAGTTATGATGGCTCAAAGAGCGATACGTGAGTATGACGGAAAAGCCATTTTCGCCAGGCACTGGAATGACTATTTCAGCGGCTTTCATTACAGTTTCAAGTCGGTTCTTGTAACCAGCGCGGACGAGCTTCGCGAAAAAGCCAAAGAGCACGGTTTCGAGTGGCTGAACCAGGAGCCGCTGGTTGCCAAACCGGATATGCTGTTCGGCAAAAGGGGTAAAAACGACCTCGTACTTTTCAAAGTGGAGAAACCGGGTGACGTGACACTCGAGGATGCGGCCAAATGGATAGAAGAGAAACAAAGCCACGAGGTTACGCTGCTTACGGGCCAGAAAGGGATGTTGACTCACTTCATCGTCGAGCCGTTCACTCCCCACTCTCAAGAGCAGGAGTACTATATCTCCGCCACGGTTGTCGATGACGACGATGTCCTCTATATGTCTGCCGAAGGCGGTATGGAGGTCGAAGAGGGCTGGGAAGAGAAAGTAAACGAAGTCCGTATCCCGATCAACATGAGCGACGATGAGATGGAGCGTGCGGTCAGAGCGAACGTTCCGGCGGGTATTCCGGACGAAGCCAAAGAGAGATTCGGCTCTTTCGCCATCCAGTTCTTCAAGTTCTACCGGGATCTGAATTTCGCCTATCTCGAGATCAACCCGATCGTCATGATCGGCAACGACATGCATATCCTCGATCTCGTCGCGAGACTTGACGATACGGCCGGCTTCCTGATGAAAGACAAGTGGGGCGATATCGAATTCCCGACACCGTTCGGCATGGAAGATATGTCTCCTGAGGAGAAGGCGATCGCAGAAGCCGATGCAAAATCCGGTGCTTCGCTGAAACTGACGATTCTCAATCCCGAAGGGCGCATCTGGACGATGGTCGCCGGCGGCGGCGCGTCAGTCGTCTATGCCGATACTATCGCCGACCTCGCCGGTGTAAAAGATCTTGCGAACTACGGAGAGTACTCCGGAGGACCGACCGAGAGCGAAACGCAGTTCTATGCGGAGACGATTTTCGATCTGATGACAAGATATGAAGATCCCCGCGGGAAAATTCTGATTATCGGCGGAGCGATCGCGAACTTCACCGATGTCGCCAAAACCTTTACCGGTATCATCAAGGCACTCGAAAAATATGCCGACAAGCTTAAAGCGCATAAGACGAAAATCTATGTACGACGCGGCGGACCGAACTACGAAAAGGGTCTCAAAGACATTAAAGAGGCGGCTGAGAGACTCGGCCTCTATATGGAAGTGTACGGACCGGAAACACACGTTACCGATATCGTACGTATGGCACTTGAGAAGTAAGGGAGCAAGAAGATGAGCAACAGACTTTTTACAAAAGATACACAGGCGATTTTCTGGAACAACAACAAGAGTGCGATCCAGCGTATGCTCGATTATGACTATGTTATAGGGCGTGAAAAGCCTTCGGTAGCGGCTATCGTCGCCCCGACCAGTTCCAACAAGTTCGAGAAGTTCTTCTATGGACCGGATGAAATCATGGTACCGCTCTACCGCAATACGGCTGATGCGGTCAGCGAGCATGAAAACGCCGACGTTCTTCTGAACTTCGCCTCTTTCAGAACCGCTTACGATGTCTCCATGGAAGCGATCAATATGGGAGATCAGTTTAAAACCATCATGGTCACGGCTGAAGGTATCCCGGAAAGATTGGCGCGCAAGATGAATCAGGCTGCCAAAGACAACGGCATACTCGTTATCGGACCGGCTACAGTCGGCGCCATCACTCCGGGTGCGTTCAAAATTGCCAACATCGGCGGTACGATCGAAAATATCATCAAGTCAAAGCTGCACAGAGCCGGAAGTGCCGGTCTCGTTACACGGTCTGGCGGTCTGTTCAACGAGCTTTGTAATATCATCTCTCTCAACGCAGACGGCGTTGCCGAAGGTGTTGCGATCGGTGGAGACAGATTCGTCGGATCCGTCTTTATCGACAACCTGCTCAGAATGGAAAGCAACCCTGATGTCAAATATATGATCCTCCTGGGTGAAGTGGGTGGAACCGAAGAGTACAAGGTGATCGAAGCCGTCAAGAGCGGAAAGATCAAAAAGCCCATCATCGCCTGGTGTATCGGTACAATCGCCAAACACTTCAGCAGCGGTGTTCAGTTCGGACACGCTGGTGCGAGCGCCAACGCCGAACGTGAAACTGCCGAAGCGAAAAATGCCGCGATGCGTGAAGCCGGAATCCATGTACCCAACAGTTTCAACGACCTTCCGCAGGTTATCCACCAGGTCTATACCGATCTGAAAAAAGAGGGTATCATCAAGGAGATTGAAGAGCCTGAAGTACGCACGATTCCCAAAAGCCGCAAGCCGAAAAACTTCATCTGTACTATCAGTGACGACCGTGGTGAGGAGGCGACTTACGCCGGCTTCCCGATCAGCTCCGTCGCCACTCCCGATACAGGTAAAGGGATCGGTGATGTCATCAGCCTCCTCTGGTTCAAGAAACAGTATCCGAAATGGGCGACCGATTTCATCGAAACCGTACTCAAAACCGTGGCGGATCACGGTCCGGCCGTCTCCGGTGCACACAATGCCAAAGTCACAGCCCGCGCCGGCAAGTCGGTTGTCGAGTCTCTGGTAACGGGTCTGCTTACTATCGGTCCGCGATTCGGCGGTGCGATAGACGGTGCGGCCAAATACTTCAAGTATGCCAACGACAACAATATGACGCCGCAGGAGTTCCTCGCCTACATGAAAAAAGAGGGTGTGCCGATCCCGGGTATCGGACACAGGATCAAGTCTCTTCGCAATCCGGACAAGCGTGTTGAGGGTCTGAAAAAATTCGCTAACGAATATTTCCCGAGTACGTCACTTCTGGACTATGCGCTTACGGTAGAGCAGTTGACTACCTCCAAGAAGGACAACCTGATCCTCAATGTCGACGGTACCATCGGTATCCTTATGGTGGATATGTGGAGAGCACTCGGCTACAGCGAGCAGGAGATAGACGAATTTATCGAAAGCGGTACACTCAACTCATTCTTTATCCTCGGACGAACCATCGGATTTATCGGTCACGTTCTGGATGAAAAGCGGCTTGCCATGCCGATGTACCGCCATCCTATGGATGACATTCTGTACGACGTACAACCTGCAGAAAAAATCCAGTAACTTCTTACAATCTGTCACCTTGTGGTATAATTGGCAAAAACCGGTTATACCCAAGGTGGCCTCAATGAAAAAAGCTTTCACCATGTTGGAGCTGATTGTCGTAATCCTGATAGTCGCGATACTCTCACTAATTATGATTCCAAGATTTTCCGACGGAAACCTCCGTGAAGCGGCAGACCAGATAATTTCTCACATTAGATACACACAGCATCTCGCAATGATAGACGACAGGTATGACCCGCAAGTAAGCAATTGGCACCAGGAGCGGTGGCAGATCAGTTTTCGGCAGTGTGGCGGCGGCAATAGCTGGTACTATGTAGTAGGACGTGATCTCGATCACGGCGGTGGTATAGGCAACGATGAAGCAGCTGTCAATCCGCTCGATAAAAAACGGCTCTTTGTATCCAATGCCTGCAATCCGAACAGTGATCAAAGCGATCAGATCTTGATTACCGAAAAATTCGGTATTGACAATGTACAGTTTTCCCTTCCATGCAGAGCAAACGGCTATATCGCATTCGACAACTACGGAAGACCATATAAAACTACATTGGGTACTACTGATTATGACATTATAACTGGCACCTGCTCTATCACCTTTACTACAAATGACGGGAATTTTTCTATTACGATCGAACCTGAAACCGGTTATACCCATTTGACCGCAATAAACTATTGATTTCCACACACATCATGCGAAAAGCACTTGACAACGGAGCACCATGGTGCTATAATTCCCGTCCACAAACGAAGAGCCTTCGAGTTGAGGGATTGGAAAGAGCGTTTGTGCATTCTGTAAGGAATGAGATCTTTGACAACCAAGTAAGAGATAAGTAACAACCT